>CAMNBY010000127.1 GCA_946533615.1 uncultured Clostridia bacterium | reverse complement strand
TAAGGTCTCCCCCTCGCGCTCCCCCGTCCTTAATATCCTTTCCCGCCCTCTTTTGCTCCCTCGCGGTGAGAGCGTGCTGTGTTTGTTCCTTCTGCGACGTATTGGGGGCGGTCTGTTTGGTCTTAATCGGCTTTGTGCGGTATTTGTGTGGGCTTTCCGCTCTACTATGGTGGAAACACTTCGGGCTTGGTGTGGTGAGACAGCTGCCCTCGCGCGAGCGTAATCGTGAATTGCCAATTTATCCGCTTCGAGCAAGATTCCGCCGCAGGCGGCACATTCATTGTGCATTGTGAATTGTGCATTGAAAATCAGCGCAAGCCCTGACGTTCCACTCGCAAACAAGCCTGCCTGACGGCTGCACCGCCGCCTCATTCACAAAGGCGCCCACCGCCCTTAGAGGGCGGCGCTGAGACTTAGGTCAGGCGATGAATTGAAACATTGGTGGGTGAATTAAAAACCCGCCTCCCCTCCGGGGAGGCCTCGCAAGGCTCCGCCAAGCGCTCGATTGAAAGCCGGTGGGGGAATTAAAAAGCGCTTGACAAATCTATCACAATCGGGTATAATGATATACAGGAAAATTTGTGCGTTAGCCAGCGCTGACTTCATGATTTTCACTGCAATTCTTGAGAGGAGATTTATAATCATGGCAAGCTTAACCAATAACCCCAACGTTAACGCCTGGGTGGACGAGATGATCGCCCTCACCAAGCCCGATAACGTTGTATGGATCGACGGCTCCGACGAGCAGCTTCAGGCTCTTCGCGACGAGGCTATCTCTACAGGCGAGATGATCCCGATGAATCAGGACGAGTACCCCGGCTGCCTCTATCACAGGACCAAGCCCAACGACGTTGCCCGTGTTGAGGACAGGACCTTCATCTGCACCAAGACAAAAGAGGACGCAGGCCCGACAAATAACTGGATGGACCCCAAGGAAATGTACGCAATGCTCACTCCTATGTATGACGGAGTAATGAAGGGCAGAACAATGTACGTTATCCCCTACTCCATGGGTCCCATCGGTTCGCCCCTTGCAAAGGTGGGCGTTGAGCTGACCGACTCTATCTATGTTGTACTGAACATGGACATCATGACCCGTATGGGCACCAAGGCTTTCGAGAACCTCGGCGACACCTCCAACGACTTCGTAAGAGGTCTGCACTCCAAGGCTGACGTTGATCCCGAGAAAAGATATATCGTTCAGTTCCCCGAGGACAACACTATCTGGTCTATCAACTCCGCTTACGGCGGAAACGTTCTGCTCGGCAAGAAGTGCTTCGCTCTGCGTATCGCTTCCTTCCAGGGCAAGAACGAGGGCTGGATGGCCGAGCATATGCTTATCCTTGGCGTTGAGAAGCCCAACGGCGAAGTTACATACATCACCGCTGCATTCCCCTCGGCTTGCGGCAAGACCAACCTTGCAATGCTCATCCCGCCCAAGTTCTACACCGAGCAGGGCTACAAGGTATGGACTGTCGGCGACGACATCGCTTGGATGAAGCCCGGCAAGGACGGCAGGCTCTATGCTATCAACCCCGAGAACGGCTTCTTCGGCGTTGCTCCCGGAACAAACGCAAAGTCCAACTACAACGCGCTTGCTTCTACCAAGAAGAACGCTATCTTCACAAACGTTGCTATCAACAAGGACACCATGACTCCCTGGTGGGAGGGTCTGGACAAGAATCCTCCCGTAAATGCGATCGAGTGGAAGGGCGCCGAGGTAAACGGCCCCGAGTACACCGCGAGCGGCGAGAAGCTTGCTCACCCGAACTCCAGATTTACTGCACCCGCAGAGAACTGCCCCTGCGTATCTCCCGAGTTCAACAACCCCGAGGGCGTTCCTGTTACAGCTATGATCTTCGGCGGTCGCCGCGAGAAGACCACTCCGCTGGTATATCAGTCCTTTGACTGGACACACGGCACATACGTTGGCTCGGCAGTTTCCTCCGAGACCACCGCTGCTGCTACCGGTGCAGTAGGCGTTCTCCGTCACGACCCGATGGCTATGAAGCCCTTCATCGGCTACAACGTAGGCGACTACTGGGCTCACTGGCTCGAGATGGGCGAGATCCTTGGCGACAAGGCTCCCAAGATCTTCAACGTAAACTGGTTCAAGAAGGACGAGAACGGCAACTTCATGTGGCCCGGCTTCGGCGACAACATGAGAGTTCTTGACTGGATCATCAAGCGCTGCGAGGGCAAGGTAGACGCCGTTGAGACACCTATCGGCTACCTGCCCAAGCCCGAGGACATCAACCTGACAGGCATCGAGGACGAGGTAACACCCGACACCATGAAGGCTCTGCTGGCTGTTGACAAGGATCTCTGGAAGGCCGAGATCAAGGAAATGCGCCGTTACTACGACGAGGACATCGCCGGCAAGGGCGGCCGTATCCCCGAGGCTCTGTACAAGGAGCTCGACATGATCGAGGAAAGACTGAACAAGTAATCCCCGACCGCAATATGCTATCAAAAGGTCTCTGCCGATCCGGCAGAGGCCTTTTTTCTTCTGTGCGCTAAGAAATCACAGACCGATATTTATTTCTTATCACCAATTCTCCTTCGGCAAAATTGTAACATTCTACAAAAAATCCGCGAGGCACTTGACATCTCGGGGAAACGGTGGTATAACATAACTGTACTACTTGAAATAGTACAGTTAGTACAGCTGTATGTTCCATTTGCAAATGACAGGAGTAAAATATGATAACGATCGATCAGACAGGAAGGGTGCCGATCTACGAGCAGATATGCCGAAGCGTATGCAGGGATATCGAGGCAGGCTTCCTCAAGGAAGGCGATATGCTGCCCTCGGCGAGAGCACTCGCAAAGCAGCTGAGTCTGAATCCCAACACCGTCGCCAAGGCCTACAGCAGGCTGGAGCAGGACGGGATAATCTATTCCGTTGCAGGCAAGGGCTGCTTTGTGGCAAAGCCCCGAGGCGAAGCCCGCGACAAGCTTATGCGGGAGTTCCGCTCCGTAACGGCAGAAGCCCTCGAAAACGGCGCTTCTCCCGAGGAGCTAATCGAGCTTATAAAACAGATCGAAAAGGAGAGACAGGGAAAATGATAGAGATCAAGGACATAAACATGACTTTCAAGGACGAAGGCAGCGAGTTCAGCGCCCTGCGTAACATCAGCTTCACGATCCCGACGGGGTCGATCTTCGGCTTTCTCGGCACTAACGGCGCAGGCAAAAGCACGCTTATGCGCGTTCTCTGCGGTGTGTACCCGCCCACGAGCGGCGAAGTGCTGATCGACGGCGTTAAAATGGGCGACAGCGCCGAGGCCAAGTCAAAGATCTTCTTTGTCTCGGACGAGACGATCCACTTTTCAAACTACACCGTCAACGAGCTTTGCAAGTATTACAGCAACATCTACCCCTCCTTCTCGACCAACATTTTTGACAGGGTCATCAAGACGCTTGACCTGCCCAGAGACAAGAAGCTCTCCGAGTTCTCGAAAGGCATGAAGCGCCAGGCCTCGGTGGCTGTCGGGCTTGCTGCCTGCACGGATTATCTGGTGCTGGACGAGGCCTTCGACGGCCTTGACCCCGCAATGAGGCGGCTGGTCAAGAACGTACTGACAGACGAGATCTTCGAGCGGGGCGCAACGCTTATCGTGTCCTCACACAATCTGGCGGAGATCAACGACATCTGCGACCGCGCAATGCTCATCTACAAGGGCGACCTGCTCTTCGCCGACGACCTTGACGAGATCAGGGCAGGCTTCTGCAAGGCGCAGGCCGTTTTCAAGTCCGGAACGCCCTCGCGCGAGGAGCTTGAGGCTGCGGGGCTGCGCATAATGCAGTTCGAGCAGAACGGCTGCGTGTGCCACATCATCGCACATTCGGGCGAGGAGGAGACCCTTGAAAAGCTGAACAGCTTCTCGCCCGAGGTCGCGGAGGCCGTTCCGCTTACGCTTGAGGAGATATTCATTTACGAACTGGAGGTGAGAGGCTATGGAGCAGACGTCCTTTCAGAGAATTAAGAATTGCGAGCGCAACCTGAGAGCGCGGACCCGCGGGCTCTGCGGGCTGCTGACGGTGCTGGCGGGAGGCTCAGCAGCGCTGGGTGTTTTTGCCTTTGCTGCTCTTGGCGACATCAGCCTTGAAACGAACGCCATCTACACGCTTTTTGTGCTGTTCTACACGCTGCTGGGCTGCGGCGGAGTGGTGCTCACGGCGACCCTCTTCCGCGAGCTTTACGACAAGGCCTTTGCGGACAGCGCCTTCTCGCAGCCCTTTACATCCCGCGAGCGCTTTCTGGCAAAGCTGATGCTGGCGGCAAAATTCCATATCCTTCCGATGATCGCGGTAGGCGTGATCGTGAGCGCCTCGGCCTTGATCTTTTGCAGCAGCGATTCGGGGCGGGCAAACACAGTGCTGCAATGCGTGATATGCAGCATTGAGGGCGCGATCTTCGCCGACGCCTGCATCTTCCTGTTCACCCAGTTCTGCGGGTCGATGCTCTCGTGCCTGCTTGTGCCTGCGGCGACGGCGGTGGTCATCTCCCTGATGCCGCTGTTCCTGGTGTCATGGTTCTACATTTTCTCGGACCGGGTCGCTTCCCTTCCAAAGTATATGTCAGACATAGCGACAAAGTTCGGTATGCTTGACCTGCTGAACCTTGGCGGCCTCTCAGGCAACGACGCCGGCAGGACCGTTCCGTGGCTGCATCTGGCTGTTGTGGCGGCGG
>CAMNBY010000126.1 GCA_946533615.1 uncultured Clostridia bacterium | reverse complement strand
GCTTCCGGGCGGTGTGACTTTCGGAATGGATATGAAGGAAGTATATGATAAGCTGGGAATTTGCCGAGGTGTTGAAGTTTACCCGGATAGTGGCTACGGCCATTTTCAATATATAGAAGATGATAACGGTTATAGCCTTGTGGAATATGAATTTAAAGACTATAAGCTCGATAGGGTATCATTAAGTTAACGTTGTTATCAGGAACTGCGACCATTTGACAAACCCCACAAACTGTGCTATAATCAAATAAACAAAACCGAACACCCCGTCTTGGCAAAAGACGGGGTTATTGTGCGTTGTATAATAATCGCGACAGGAGAGTTTTTATGAGCATCTGGGACATATTTGACCGCATATCCACAAGCAAGCCGCAGGGCGCAAAGCCCGAATTCATAATCGCCGGGCTCGGCAATCCGGGCATCGACTACGAGCGCACGCGCCACAACGCAGGCTTTATGGCTATCGACGCGCTTGCCGAGGGGCTGGGCGTCGAGATAAACACCTATAAGTTCAAGGCAAAGACCGCCTCGGCAAAGCTCGGCGAGGTCAGCTGCCTGCTGATGAAGCCCGAAACCTTTATGAACCGCAGCGGCGAGGCGATCTCGCAGGCGATGGCTTTCTACAAGATCCCGATAGAGAACGTGCTGGTCATCTTCGACGACATCTCCCTCGAGCCCGGGAAAATGCGCATCAGGCGCAAGGGCTCCTCGGGCGGACACAACGGTCTGAAAAGCATAATAGAGGAATGCGGCGGCGAGGACTTCCCGCGCATCAAGATCGGCGTAGGCGCCAAGCCAAGACCCGACTATGACCTTGCGGACTGGGTGCTGGGTAAATTCTCCGACGAGGACAGAAAGAAGCTTGACGAGGTATTCAGAAACGCTGCCGCAGCCGCCGAGCTGATAGTGGCAGGAAAGACCGGCGAAGCCATGAACAAATTCAACTGAGACAGCAAAGGAACAGATAACAGCTATGAACATTTTTTCACAAATGACGCGGCAGCTGCCCTTCTTCGCCGAGCTTGAACGTTCGGTAAAGGGCGGCTTTACGCCTGTCGAGGTCACAGGCGTTTCAAGCATACACAAGGCTATGCTCTGCATGACAGCCGCCGAGGAGAAGCGCATCTTCGTGCTATGTGACGACGAAGCCGCCTGCACAAGGCTTGCCGCCGACATCAACGAGCTTTCGGGGCAGGAGCTGTGCTGCGTGTTCCCGGCGAAGGATCTGAACTTCGCCTATATGGAGGGGATCTCACGCGAGTACGAGCACAGGCGGCTTGAAGCGCTTTCAAAGCTCTCCGAGGGCAGGTGCAGGATCATCGCCGCCTCCGCCGAGGCCGCAATGCAGGCCACTATCCCTCCCGAGAAGCTGAAGGAGTATTCCTTTACCCTTGCGGCAGGCGGAGAGCTTGACACAACAGCGCTTGCCGATAAGCTTATCAGAGCAGGCTACACCCGAACGGATCAGGTCGAGGGTCAGGCGCAGTTCGCGATGAGAGGCTCTATAACCGACATCTTCCCTGTCGGCGAGACCGCCCCGATAAGGATCGAGCTCTGGGGCGACGAGATAGATACGATCTCATATTTTGATACCGAGAGCCAGCGCCGCACAGACCCCGTCGAGAGCATCACGGTCTTCCCTGCTCTTGAGATAATCTTTCCCGACAAGGAGGAGCTTATACAGCAGCTCAGAGCGCTTTCCTCCTCCGTCAGGAGCAGGAACGCCGATAAGATACGCCTGCACATCTCGCGTGACATCGAGTGCATAGAGGCAGGCATAATGCTGACCAACGCCGACAAGTATTACTCGGTGGCTTATCCCGAGCCCTGCACGGTGCTGGAATATTTCAGGGACGGCATCGCCGTTATCAGCGAGTACCGCAACTGCCTTGAAAAAGCAAAGGACGTCCAGTCGCAGCTCCGCGAGGACCTTAAACTGCTGACAGAGGACGGCGTGTACTTCAAGAAGCTTGAGGGCAGCGTGATAGATTTTCCGCAGGTGATACACGAGGCTATGAAGCTTTCGCCGGTATTCATGGACACCTTCATGCGCCAGAACCCCGACATCAAGCTCAGAAAGCTTATCAACACCGACTGCCGCCAGACAGGCGTCTGGGGCGGGAACATCGTGCATCTTGAAGAGGAGCTGAGGAGCTTCCGCACTCAGGGGTACTGCGTTGTTGTGCTGGCAGGCTCGGAAAAGACCCTGCCGATAATCTGCAAGGATCTCTGCGACGACGGCCTTGACGCACGCATCATGAACGAGGACAGCATACCGCTGCCCGGGGTGGTCTATCTCAGGACAGGCAGCCTCTCGGGCGGCTTCGACCTGCCCGATATAAAATGCGCCGCCATAACACAGATGAAGGCCATGAACATCTCGAAAAAGCCCAAGCGCCGCCGCAAGAAGGGCGAAGAGATCGGCAGTCTCTCGGAGATAAGCGAGGGCGATCTCGTCGTACACGCGATGTACGGCATCGGGCGGTTCGCAGGCATCCGCAGCCTTGAGAACAACGGCGTCAAGAAGGACTATATCTCGATAAAATACGCAGGCACGGACGTGCTGTACGTTCCCGTTACCCAGCTTGACCTCGTGTCCCGCTACATCGGCCCGAGAGACGACGAGGGCGTTAAGCTCAACAAGCTCAACTCCCTTGAATGGAACCGCACACGGTCGAGGGTCAAGAGCGCCGTCAAGGACATGGCCGAGGAGCTCACCAGGCTCTATGCAGAGCGGCAGAAGGCCAAGGGCTATCAGTTCTCGCCCGACAACGACTGGCAGAACGACTTTGAGCAGCGCTTCGACTATCAGGAAACTGACGACCAGCTCCGCGCTGTCAACGAGATCAAGGACGACATGGAAAAGCCGGCGCCGATGGACAGACTGCTCTGCGGAGATGTCGGCTTCGGCAAGACGGAGGTAGCGCTCAGAGCCGCCTTCAAGTGCGTGCTGGATTCAAAGCAGTGCGCGATAATGGTGCCGACGACCGTTCTTGCGTGGCAGCACTACCAAACGGCAGTAAAACGCTTCGAGCACTTCCCCGTCAAGGTCGAGCTGCTCTCGCGCTTCCGCACCGCCAAGCAGCAGCACGAGATACTCAAAGAGCTTGAACGCGGAACGATAGATATTATAATCGGCACGCACCGCCTTGTCCAGAAAGACGTGAAATTCAAGGATCTCGGCCTTGCCATCATCGACGAGGAGCAGCGCTTCGGCGTCGCACACAAGGAGAAGTTCAAGGAGAGCTTCAAGGGCGTGGACGTGCTCACGCTCTCGGCAACGCCTATCCCGAGGACGCTTAACATGGCGCTCAGCGGCATCAGGGATATGTCCGTCATCGAGGAGCCGCCCCAGGACAGGCAGCCCATAACCACCTACGTCATCGAGCACGACGACGGCGTTATCGCTCAGGCGATCTTCAAGGAGCTGCGCCGCGGAGGTCAGGTCTACTACCTGCACAACCGTGTCGAGACCATACCTCACACCTATGCAAAGCTCTCGAAGCTGCTGCCCGAGGCGCGTATCGGCGTCGCTCACGGACAGATGGGAGAGTCAGAGCTCTCGGAAGTCTGGCGGCAGCTCATCGACCGCGAGATAGACATACTTATCTGCACGACGATAATCGAAACCGGCGTGGACGTGCCGAACGTGAACACGCTTATAATCGAGGACGCCGACCGCCTCGGGCTCTCCCAGCTGCATCAGATACGCGGCAGGGTAGGCCGCTCCAGCAGAAGAGCCTTCGCCTACTTCACCTTCAGAAGAGGCAAGGTGCTTTCCGAAGTGGCCGAGCGCAGGCTCAACGCCATCAGGGAGTTCACACAGTTCGGCTCGGGCTTCCACATCGCGATGCGTGATCTTGAGATCAGAGGCGCAGGCTCCGTACTCTCGGCGCGGCAGCACGGACACATGGAGGCCGTCGGCTATGATATGTACCTCCGCCTGCTGAACGAGGCGATCGCAGAACAGAACGGCGAAGCGCCGCCGCCCTCTCCCGAGGACTGCCTCGTGGATATCTCGATCAACGCCTATATCCCCGAAAGCTACATCGAGAGCCTGTCCCAGCGCATCGACGCTTACAGGCGCATCGCTTCGATACTCACCGAGGAGGACAGCAGAGACGTGCTCGACGAGCTGATCGACCGCTACGGCGACCCGCCAAAGAGCGTGACGGGTCTGGTCGAGGTCGCCCTGATAAGGAACATGGCCTCGTCGCTGAGGCTCACCGAGATCACCCAGAGGGGCGAAAAGATCTTCTTCTACATCAAGGCTCCCGAGGTGGAGCAGATCACGGCGCTGATCGAAAAATACGGAGAGCGCCTGCGCTTCTCGGAGGGCGACAAGCCCTGCTTCTCCGTCCAGCTCGAACGCTTCCAGAGACCTTCCGATCTTATGAGCGAGACAGTACGGCTGCTGAGCGCTTCGGCAGGCAAATAGCGCCCCTGCGGCAGGCTTCGGGATCGCCGTTTCAGCAGTTCACCGATTATACATAATAAAGATAAACATTTCTGTTGAAATCGTTTCCGAGCGTGTGGTACAATTTATAATATAAAAGTGAAAATAATTGTACTATTATATATCACCATCATAAGAAAGGCAAGTGCATAAAATGGCAGATAAAATAGGCGCAGCAGAAGCCCTTGCAAGCCAAAAGAAAAAGAAGATAACCAAAAAGAGAGCCATCATCGCAGGCTCGTGTGCAGGCGGTGCGCTGCTCGTTGGCGGTCTTATATATACCGCAGTTTCCGTCTCGAATAATAACAAGCTCGAAAAGGTAAAGGCTGTGGTGGAGCAGATAGATATAAACTCCACCTACAGAAACCCAGAGTTCGACGACGACGGCGACTGGGATATGGACGGAGTCATCAACCGCAAGGAGACCTCGGGCGGCACCAATATCCAGAACGAGGACACCGATCAGGACGGCATCTCCGACGGCGACGAGGAAGCTCTCGGCACCGACCCGCTGAGAAAAGACTCCGACGGCGACGGCCTCTATGACGGCTACGAGGTAATGTCGGGGCTTGACCCGCTGAACCCCACAAGCGACGGCTCTTCCAATGACGCAGAGCGCAAGGTCACAATCGAGCGCAAGCAGAACGACCTTTTTTATTCCGTCACGGGCAACGCAAACATCGCCGACATCACCGTCGAGGAGATGGATATTTTCAGCATCACCTCGAACCCAGGGATAATCAGCACGGCCTACGACATCTACACCGATAACGAGTTCGACTCGGCGGAGCTGACCTTCACCGTTGACCCCGCAAAGGCGGGAGAGAACAACCAGCTC
>CAMNBY010000125.1 GCA_946533615.1 uncultured Clostridia bacterium | reverse complement strand
GAATATAGGCAATCTGACGAAAAATCTGACTGCGCATCTTGCGCACAATGGTTGTGCGGTATTGCCTAAAACCCGCCGCGGCGGAAGGAGTTATATGAAGAGAACACTGATCTTCGGCCTGCTGACGGTCATCTGGTGCGTGGTCATCTACAGATTCTCGGCACAGACCGCCGCCGAGTCAATTCAGACCAGCGATGATGTTATAATCACTGTCAGCGAGGTCGTGGTGCCCGATTTCGACAAGATGACCGAGCCCGAAAAGCAAAGCTTTGTTGACAAGCTCACAAACGTTGTCAGAAAATCGGCTCACTTTCTTGAATATGCGGTGCTGGGGGCGCTGCTGTTCCAGTTTTATTCGTTTGCATCAAGCGGATTGTACCGTTTTACGCTTGCACAGTACAGCGCATCGTTTTATGCCTGTTCTGACGAGCTGCACCAGTATGCCGTCTCGGGGCGGGGCTGCCAGTTCGTCGATGTTCTGATAGATTCTTCGGGAGCGATGCTGGCAATTACCGTCTCGGCGCTGATCACGGCGCTTGCCGTACATATCAGAAACAGAAAAACAAGGGGTAATATCAAATGAAATGTCCGTATTGCGAAAGCATTGTCAATGATCCGGCAGTGACTTGCCCTGTCTGCGGGTCTGTTTTAAGTTCCTCGCAGAGTTCGGGCAGCCGTTGGCATCAGCCAAGCTTCGGAGATCTCGATGAGCCCGCTAAGACAGATCGCCCCGAGCCTATGATGTCATTCGGCGATACATCGCGGACCGTGCAGCAGACACCGCCAGTGCAGCCTAACTTAAATATCCGCCCAGCAGCAGATCGGCCGCCGAGCAGACCCGCTTCCGAAAACAAGGCGCCTGTAGCCGAGCCCGCGAAAAAAGGCCCGAGCTTCCTGCTTGCATACGGCTATGATATTAAAAAGCTGCTCATGATACTTCTGGTCATTGCAGCTGCGGGTTATCTGCTTTATGACTATTACCGCAGCACACACTTTGATTTCGAGGACGGCATGATCGGCGAGTGGCAGCTTACTGCCGTTGAGATCGACTCCGAGAAAGGCAGCTTCGACAAGTATACTGGCTTTGCCAATTCGCACATGACGATCACCAAGGACAGCATCGAATACAATATGTCTAAAAACACTTACGCCAAGGTAAACGACGGCGAGAGCGAATGGACGATCGACAGTGATATTACAAAGCTCTCGGTAAAGAAGAAGGATCTGAAATATAGTAACAGTGCATATCAGTACAGCAACAAGACCAGCTTTACTTATTCCGGTGGGAAGATCAAGCAGCGCGTAAAGCTTGAAAACGAAAACGCCATCTTCATCTGGGAGAAGAAATGATGTAA
Organism: uncultured Clostridia bacterium; assembly: GCA_946533615.1. Taxonomy (GTDB): domain Bacteria; phylum Bacillota; class Clostridia; order Oscillospirales; family Ruminococcaceae; genus FB2012. Next base: position 14,164 of record CAMNBY010000125.1, on the reverse strand, counting down.
AAAAGGATATACAGCCGATGTGACTGTATATCCTTTTTTAATAAATAACGCAGAACGGCGCACCAATGGCAACGCCGCCTGCGTATTATAGAGGAAATAAAATGAAGCTGTCTTACTTGTTGCCGAACGGTTCGATATAACCGATGGGGTCGATCCACTCGCCGTTCCGTTTAAGGCCGAAGTGCAGATGCGAGGGTTCGGCGGCTTCGACCTGTGCGGTGTCTCCTATCGTACCTATGATCTCGCCCGATTCGACCTCGTCGCCTTCCTCGACCACTACGCTCGGAGCAAGGCTGTAGTAGTGCCCTACGAGCCCGCTGCCGTGATCTATCGTTACGCAGTAGCCCCAGAGCGCGTCCTCCCATATCTTTGTGACTTCGCCCCTGTTCATCGACTTTACGGGAGTTCCTTCATCGGCCTTGATGTCCACGCCGTCATGGGTCTTCCACACGCCGAGTGTCTCACTCTTTACAAGCTCACCAAAGCTGAAGGGAACTATCACCTGACCGTTTACGGGCATCACGTTTGGCTGGGTCACAACGGTGGGTTCGTCTTCCTCGCTGCTTTCGACAGAGGAGTCGGCCTTCGGCTTGACGTCGTCCTTGGGGACATCGCTTTTCGGCTGATCGGCAAAAAGCTCGTCAAGGCTCGGCTCCTCAAGCTTCGGCGCCGAATAGGTCAAGCTGTCGTCGATCTTTGAAACTGCGCGGTTATAGGCCGCAGCGCCGACGCCGCCCACAGCTATTATGCTGGCAGCAGCGGTTATATAAAGCCCTCTGCCGCCCACAAGCTTCTTTATTGCTTTAAGATCGGGTGTTTTCATGTTCGTTCCTCCGTTTTCTGTCGCGGCTCACCGCGTTATCTTTGTTTATATTCTGCACAGCTTTGAAAGGATTATTCATTTACGCAGCATTTTTTTGAAATAATTTTTGTAAAGTATCAACACCGCTGTGAGACAATTTCAACTAAAACAGACGGCGATTTTTGTTAGTAATGTATATTGGAACACCGCGCCGATTGTGGTATAATGTAAACGTATACATTCATTATTTCCGCAGAAAGGAATGATCCGATGAGCGTGACTATCAAGGACGTTGCAAGGGAAGCGGGAGTATCTGTGGCCACGGTTTCACGAGTGCTAAACGGCAGCAGCAATGTTTCCGAAGCCTCTGCAAAGCTTGTAAATGAAACTATCCAGCGCCTTGGCTATTCTCCAAATTTTCTCGGACGCAACCTGCGCAAGCGCGAGACTAACGTGATACTTGTGCTGATGCCGACCTCCGAACACTCGCTTTATATGAAGATAGTTGCAGGAATGCAGAACTTTTCTCAGAAGCTTGGCTATGATATCATATCCGCATCGACGAATGCCACCACCGATAACGAGACCCGCCAACTGAATATGCTCTTTAACCGCACAGTAGACGGTGCAGTTTTCCTCGGAACATCTTTTGATGCCGAGACACTTAACCGCCTTTCGGCAAATTACAATATCGCGCTTTGCTGTGAGGGCGTTACTGGCGCCGACGTGCTTACTGTTACCGTTGATGACGAGCAGGCAGGCTACGATTCCGCGAAGGCGATGATCGCCAAGGGTCACAAGAGGATCGCTTTTATCGGCGCTAATTCCACAGCCCTCTCGGCGATCAGGCGAGAGAACGGATTCAGGCGTGCTCTGGACGAGGCAGGGATACCTTTGCCTGATGAATATATTTATAAAAGTACATACGATCAGGAGAACGGCGCTATCGCTATGGAGCGTTTTATGTCGCTCAGCGAACGCCCTACAGCGGTCTGTGCTGTCTCCGATATTCTTGCTATGACTGCTATTCGCCGTGCTCTGGAGCTTGGCTTCAAGGTCGGGAGCGATATCTCGGTCATGGGCTTTGACAACATATCTCTCTGTGAACTCATGACGCCGTCCGTGTCAACGATCGAGCAGCCCTGCGCCGCAATGGGCGAGCTTGTCATCAAAAAGCTTATCGAAAACATCACTTCGTCAGAGAAGGATACAAGGTGCTACACAGTTCCTCATAAGCTTATCCTCAGAGAGTCCACGGGAGATTGATTTGGTTATATCTTCCAAAGATCAATATTTTTGTTTGTGTAGTTTGCTGAAAACGATTACTAAAAGTTTTCAAAACAATTAAGCCCATTGACAACGATTACATTACTGTGATATAATGACTTGACAATGGAAATAATGGCAAATTTCAGATGTTTGTTAATGTTAATATTTTATTATGGAGGAATTGAAATGAAGAAAACGAAAAGATTTCTTGCAGCTATGCTTGCAATAGTTGCCGCTTTCTCTGTTGCCGCCTGCGGAAGCTCTGATGATTCAAAGGCCGCTGACAGTGAAGGCGCTGCTGACGAGCCCGTTGAAGGTGAGCACACTGTTGAAGTTGAGGATACCGATGCTATCCCGACTATGGAAGGCCTTTCGGACGAGGATAAGACTATCAGATGGCTGTCTTATTTCGACATCAACCCCACAAGAGCTAACCCTGAGGTAAGGACCGACCTCGACCTTTTCCAGAAGAGAGGCGGCTCCATCAAGTACGACAAGTGCGCTTCTCTCGAGAAGTACACCAAGCTTGCTAACTATATCCTTGCTCAGGATCCTCCCGATATGTTCTGGTTCGAGGCCAACATGACTTTCCCCTATAACGTAACAAGAGGAATGTTCCAGCCTGTTGATGATATCGTTGACTTTGACTCCGACCTCTGGAAGAACGTTAAGGATACCGCCGACCAGTACACCATCAACGGCAAGCACTATGTTGCTCCTATCAGATACGTTACCACTTCCGTTCTGACCTATGATAAGGCTCTGCTCGATGCTGCACAGCTCGACGATCCTTATGAGCTCTATGTCAACGGCGAATGGGACTGGAACGCCTGGTATGACATGATGGAAGAGTTTGTAAGCGGCGCGTCCGGCGACGAGATCAGATACGGCGTAAACGGCTGGTTTGCTCCCTTCATCTATTATTCCACCGGTAAGACCCTTATCATGCACAACACCGACACCGACGAGTATTATTCCAACCTCGACGATCCCGATCTTGAGCGTGCTGCAAACTTCCTTTACAATGTAAAGAAGAATGACCTGTACCTTCAGGAGTGGATCGGTCAGGCTTCCGACTGCTTCAAGCAGAATATCCTCTTCTATGCTATGGGCCCCTGGGCTTCCATGGATTCCCATACTCCTAAGGAGGACGAGGAATGGGGCAGCGTTCCGATGCCTAAGGATCCCAACAGCGACACTCTGTACTACCTGCCCGACATCGAGACCTATATGTGGGTAAAGGGTTCCACCAAGAGCGAGGCTATGAAGACCTGGCTGGCCTGCGCCAAGACTGTTACCACCGACGATAAGTACAAGGACATCGACAGACAGAAGTTCTTTACCACCAACAAGTATTGGACCGACGAGATGTATGATGTTGGATACAACCTGCTGGACGATGATACTTATGTAAAGATCACCGACCCCGGCCGCGGCGTTTCCACCGAGATCTCTGACGACGACGTTGCTACCACCGATACCAAGGAGGCTGTAAACTCCTGGATGTATTCGTCTGTTATGAAGCAGGACGAGAACGGCGCTCAGTACACCTGGGCTCAGCTCAAGGAGCAGTACAGAGGCACCATCGAGAGCAACCTCAAGACCTTTAACGCCGACTACAAGAAGTATAAGGAAGAAAATCCGTAAGGTTTGACCAAGAATAACAACACCGCCCGAAGGCAGAAGCTTTCGGGCGGTGATTATTTATAATGTGTATCAATAGAATGTGGCGACCTCCTGCTGAGGGGCAGATGTCTTAATGACCTCTGTTACCTTCAGGACGGGTCCCTTTCCTTTGTAGAGTTTGCTCTTTTCATAAGAGAGCTTGCCCTTGACGATTACCCAGTCGCGGGGAGAAAGCGTGGCGGTCGATGCCCACTCAGCGGCTATTGCCATGTACTGAATGTCCTCGACGCAGCAGGTCATGACGTGCCTGCCGACGGCAAAGCTGTCTGGCGGAAAGTTTGCATCAACAGCAACTATGCCCTTGAAGGTCATTTCCTTGCCGTTGTACTTCTTGGGATCCTCCATAAGATCGCGGTACCATAGCGCGTAATCCCTGTCCTCGATCTTGATCGACTGAGCGTTCACATCAAAGGGCAGCGGATCCTGTATATCGTCATATTTTACCCTGCCGTCTGTGTATTCGTAGGCAATGTTGATCTGTCTGCTGATGCCGCGGCAGATCTTGTGCAGCGACATCATGTCGATCGAATCCGAGTAACGGTTGAAAATAATAAGCTCGGCTGTGGTGAGCTTGTCAACAACAAGGCTGCGCATATTAGAGTTGTAATTCAGGAAAGTGGACGCATCGGCAATACAGATCTCCTGATAGATCATGATCTCGTCGGGGAGCTGGTTGAAAAAGTCCTGAAGCTGCCACATACCGTTGTATTCCATCATTATGCGCTTTGCGCCCGAGTCCTTTACGAGCTTCATGAAACGCTCGCCCTGTATCTCCTCGATGCTTTCAACAGTTACGACCTTGACGTCCTTCGAGGCCATGCTGGAGGTCTCCAGCTCGGCTTCGCCCTCCTCGCAGAGAACTACAAGGGTGCTGTCACCCGTGTTGAAGCGCTGGTCTTCAAGGGTCTGCTGGATAAAGCAGGTCTTTCCGGCCTCGAGAAAGCCCGTGAACAGGTAAAGCGGGATATTGTTTTCGTTATTTGCGGGCATAAGAGCGCCTCCTTATTCAGTGATGCCGAAGAGCTCGGCGATAGCCTTTTCGTTTATCTTGGCGCCGATAACACAGAGCCTGCCAGTAACGCCCGCTGTGCCTGTGCGGACATCGGGTGTGCCTGGGACGTAGTCATAGTGGATCCAGCTGCCGTCAAGTGCGGGAACGATGCCCTTTGCACGCAGCACAAGGCCGTACTTGCTTTCGTTCTCGAGAGCCTCGAGAGCCGCAGTGATCTCCTCCTTGGTGAACTTCTTCGCACTCTCGGCGCCCCAGCTTGTGAAGACGTCGTCGGCGTGATGGTGCTCGTGGTCGTGATCGTGGCAGCCGCAGGTGCAGTCGGGACCGTGCTCGTGGTGATGCTCGTGCTCTTCGTCCTCGTCGTGCTCGTGATGATGGTGGTGATGCTCGTGCTCCTCGTCCTCGTCGTGGTCGTGATGATGGTGATGATGCTCATGCTCCTCGTCTTCGTCGTGGTCGTGATGATGATGATGATGCTCATGCTCTTCCTCGTCATGTTCGCTCTGCTTTCTGGCTTCGGCCAGCAGATCGGCAAGCTCATCATCAAGGGTGTTCTTTTGTGTCATAGCCTCTACTATGGAAGCGCCCGAAAGCTCGTCCCACTCTGTTGTGACGATAGTCGCCTTGTCATTGAGAGCGCGAAGACGGGAAACAGCGTCGTCAAGCTTCTCCTGCGAGAGCCCTGTTGTGTGGCTAAGGATAAGGCAGCTTGCATAGGTGATCTGATTATTGAAGAACTCACCGAAGTTCTTCTGATACATCTTGCACTTCTTTGCATCAACAACGGTGGTGAAGCCGTCCAGCTCGACACCTTCCATTTCAAGGTTCTGTACTGCCCTGATAACGTCCGAAAGCTTACCGACGCCGGAGGGCTCAATGATTATCCTGTCCGGAGTGTACTGCTCAAGCACCTGAGTCAGAGCCTTGCCGAAGTCGCCGACCAGTGAGCAGCAGATACAGCCCGAATTCATTTCGGTGATCTGCACGCCGGCGTCCTGAAGGAAACCGCCGTCGATGCCGATCTCGCCGAACTCGTTTTCAATAAGAACAAGCTTCTCGTTGTTGAAGCCGTCAGCGATCAGCTTTTTTATCAGGGTCGTCTTTCCGGCTCCCAGAAAGCCGGAGAATATAGTTATCTTTGTCATTTTTACTTACCTTCCTTTTCTGATATACTATAGTATAAAAAACACTAACTTATATTATAACACTGTTTTTGTGTATTTTCAACCCTTAATTTATGAACAGCATATTGTGCCGTGTGATAGTATTTTTCTCCATAAAAACAGTATAAATCCTTACATTGCTTGACAAATTCTTTAACTTTTATTATACTGAATATGAATGTAATTAAACGGAGGTGCCTTATGACACAGAGAGACAAAGTGCTTGTTTATGCCGATAAGACCTACGGAACAAAGCCGGAATATCTCTGGGCAAGGTTTCCCGGATATGCAGTGCTCAGGCATACCGTCGGCACAAAGTGGTACGGGATCATCATGGATATACCCGCAGAGAAGCTCAACTTGAAAAGCAGGGAGCGGATAGATATTCTTGAGATCAAGTGCGATCCGGTTATCGAAGGTATGCTGCGGCAGAGAAAAGGCGTTCTGCCTGCATATCACATGAAGAAGGGCAGCTGGCTCACGGTCCTGCTGGACGGCACGCTGACTGATGAAGAGGTCTTTGAGCTGCTTGATCTAAGCTTTGACTGCACCTCGGGCAAAAGCGGCAAGGGCAGACGCATCACGGAATGGATAGTTCCTGCCAATACCAAGTATTTTGATATTGATGCTGAGATAGCCGGGTCTCCCGACGGGGTGATACTCTGGAAGCAGAGCAGCAATATACAGGTCGGGGATACGGTATATATGTACCTTTCGGCGCCTGTCTCTGCGATCAGGTACAAGTGTACAGCCGTTGAAGTGAATATCCCCTATGAGTATCACGACGAATTTATGTCGATGACAAAAGCCATGCGCTTGAAAGTGATAAAGAAATATGACGGCGAGCCTATCGGGATAGAAAAGCTGCGGCAGCATGGGGTAAATGCTGTACGCGGCCCGAGAAGCATTCCGCGTTCGCTGGTCGAAGAGATAGAGCTGATATACGATGCATGACATCTGGAACCCGTGGCACGGCTGCGTGAAGATAAGCGAGGGCTGTGAAAACTGCTATATGTATTTCCTTGACTCCCAAAGAGGCATGGACGGCTCAAAGATATTCCGCACAAAAAACGGCTTTGATTATCCCTTGCAGAAGGATCGCCGCGGAAATTATAAAGTCAAGAGCGGCGAGAAGATCAGAGTCTGCATGACCAGTGATTTCTTCCTGCCGGAAGCTGACGAGTGGCGTCCCGAAGCATGGGAGATCATGCGGCTCAGGAGCGACGTGATATTTTTCCTGCTGACAAAGCGTCCGCAGCGCATCGCCGAATGCCTGCCGCCTGATTGGGGCGGCGGCTGGGAGAACATCTTTATGAATGTTACCGCCGAGAACCAGCACAGGGCAGACGAGCGCATACCGATACTGCTGTCATTGCCCTTTAAACACAAGGGCGTGATGTGTGCGCCTTTTATCGGAGAGGTCAGCCTGAAGTCCTATCTTGCCACAGGACAGCTCGAGCAGGTGCTATGTGACGGCGAGAACTACAGCGGCGCAAGGCCTTGCAATTATGATTGGGTCAAGCGTCTGCATGATGAATGTGTCGAAGCCGACGTGACCTTTGTTTTCTGTGGGACGGGAAGACGATTTATCAAGGACGGCAGGCTCTACAAGATAGAGGGCAACGGCCTTCAAAGCGAGCAGGCCTTTAAGTCGGGTCTTAGCTATAAGGGCAAGGAGGCTGTTTATGACCTTTATGACGCTTACGGATATCCTGTTCCAAAAGAAGCGAGGTATGTGCCGTTCTATTCCGAGCGCTGTCAGACCTGCGGGATGAAGCTTTCCTGCAACGGCTGCTCGAAATGTGGAAAATGCGGACAGGTTTTTGAATAAAGATCACTGATCGGGAGGTGTGTATATGACACCGTTTGAGAAACACGGTCAACTGACAGTCTCAGGGCAGAAGCTTACAGACCGTAACGGAAACGAGGTCATACTGAGGGGCGTGAGCACTCACGGCATTGCTTGGCACCCTGAATATGTGAGCCTTGAGGCTTTTAGAACGCTCAGAGATGTCTGGGGCTGCAACTGTGTGCGGACTGCGATGTATACCCATGAATATCACGGATACTGCACGGACGGTGACAAAAAGGCGCTGTACGGGCTGATCTGCAAAGCTGTAAACGCTGCCGCAGAGCTGGGAATGTATATCATTGTTGACTGGCACGTTCTGGGAGAGAAGGATCCGATGATATATGCCGACGAGGCTGTAAGGTTTTTCGCTCAGCTCAGCAGGAAGTACGCCGCCTGCGGCAACGTGCTTTACGAGATCTGCAACGAGCCCAACGGCGATACGAGCTGGGAGACTATACACCGCTATGCCGATATGGTGATACCCGCTATAAGGCAGCACGCTCAGAAAGCTGTTGTACTTATCGGCACACCGGATTGGTGCCAGCAGATCGACGCGCCGCTTGACGATCCTGTCGAGTGCAGCAACATCATGTACACGCTGCACTTTTATGCTGACACTCACCGCGATCACATTCGCCGAAAGGCTGAGCGGGCTCTGGATGGAGGTCTGCCTGTATTTGTCAGCGAATTCAATATCACTGACGCATACGGATCCGGTCCTGTAAACTATGAAGAAGGCGAAAAGTGGCTGGAGCTTATAAATGCTCATGGGCTCAGCGCTGTTTGCTGGAGCCTTTCGGCCTCAAAGCAGTCCTCAAGTCTTATCAGGGACGGCTGCAAGAAGCGTTCGGGCTGGACGGTCGAAGAGCTTTCCGATACAGGCCGCTGGATGTATGATAATATCTTTTTTCAAAAAGGGTGAGAATATGACAGAAAAGGAAAAAATGCTTGCCGGGAAGATCTATGATCCCAGCGACAGGGAGCTTGAAGGGCTCAGGGTCAGGGCTCACGACCTTTGCAGAGAGATCTTGGCTTTGTCAGAGACAGACAAGCGCAAAGAAAAACTGCTGAAAGAACTGATCGGCAGCCTTGGCGAAAACACTGTGCTGCTTGCGCCTGTGCAGTTCGATTACGGGTGTTTCACGACTATCGGCTCGCGCTCGTTTGCAAATTTCAATTTCACTTGCGTTGACTGCTGTCCCGTGACCATCGGCGATGATGTCTTCATTGGGCCGAACGTTTCTCTGCTTACACCGATACACCCTCTCCGCTGGCAGGACAGGAACCTTTACCAAAAGCCTGACGGCGGCTGGACTGATAAGGAATACGCCAAGCCTATCACCATTGAGAACAACTGCTGGATAGCAGGAAATGTAACCGTCTGCGGCGGCGTTACTATCGGGTCGGGCAGTGTTATTGGCGCTGGGAGCGTTGTAACAAGAGATATACCTCCCAACTCGCTGGCGGTCGGTGTACCGTGCAGAGTCATCAGGGAGATAACAGAAGATGATTCGCTCGCGGATAACTCCGAGCTGTTCTGAGACCGTTCACAGAGGTGCTTGTGATGGAAAGTAAAATGATAAACAGAAGATTTTTGGCTCTGCTGCTTGCTGCAATTACAGCATTGTCTGCGGCAGGGTGTTCAAGCTCCGACAGCTCGGCGGCATCTGATCCGGGCAGCACAGAGGCGGCCTCGTCGTCAGAGAGCGCAGCCGACAGCGTAACCGAAACGGAGTCTGATGCTGAGGCCGATGCGATCGACAACACTCCGCTAAATGTTCCTGAGATAGAGATGCCCGATACAACAGCGCTGAAAGCCGATTACGAAGCTTCGGCCGCCGAGAGGGAAGAGCTTTTCAAGAAGCTTGCTTCAGCTAACGACAATCCGATTGTGAATATTACTATCGCCGAGGGCGACAAGATCAATTCCAAGGACGAATACACAGCAGCTGTGATCGACGTTTTCAACTGTGATGATCAGTACAGGCTGTCTGCCGCGGGAGGAGTAAAGGTCAGAGGCAACTCCACCGCAGATCAGGGCGACATCAAGCCGTATCGCATCAAGTTTGAAGAGAAGCACAATATGCTCGGCCTGCATGACGGCGAGGAGTACCGCAGCTGGGTGCTGCTCAGGTCGTATTGGAATTTCGTGCCGGATTACATGGCATTCAGCCTTGCAAAGGAGATATTCCAGGGAGAGTACTACTCCTCGGATTTTACCTATGTTAATGTTTATGTGAACGGAAAGTTCAGAGATGTTTATCTGCTCTGTGAGCAGAATCAGGCACAGCGTACCGACCTCAACACTCCTAAGGCAGATGATAATTCTCCCGAGACAGGCTATTTTGTTGAAATGGACAACTATCCCGGCGAAGATCACCCCTTCTTTACTCTTGATTACAGCAGCGAGCAGGTCGAGGACTTCAAGGGGCAGAAGCGTCTGCCTGCTTCGGCTGAATACAGCGTCAAGAGCGACATCAACACTCAGGGGCAGCTGGATCACATAGAAAAATACATCAAGGGCGTCTGGGAGATAGTTTATCAGGGAATTGAGAACAACACTCCGATGATGTTCGATGAAAAATATAACGTAGTTCCCGCCGATGGGACATATTCCACTGTTCAGGAGGCTGTCGAGGCTGTGCTCGATACCAAGTCCGCGGCCAATATGCTTATACTTGAGGAGCTTGTCCACAATTATGATGTGGGTGAAGGCAGCTTCTATTTTGCGGTGGATTTTTCACCTGAGAGCAGCTATAAAAAGCTTACTATGCTTGCACCCTGGGATTTCAACTGGGCTTATGAAGGCAACGGCAGCCGCGGCTGGTACGCGTCTATCTGGCAGCCCGAGGTCGGCAGCCAGGACAGGAGCAACCCGTGGTTCGTGATGCTGATGAAGGCTGATTGGTTCGTTGAGACAGTCAGGGAGCGCTGGACCTCCTTTGGCGGTGCTGACAAGCTGACAGAAGTAACTGCCGCTGTTTCAAAACGTGCAGAAGAAATGAAGCACGACATCGGCGAAGAGTCCTGGCGAGCCGACAGTGGACAGGACATCGTAAAGTTCGTGAACCAGCGCATAAAGTTCCTGAACAAGGAATGGTTCGGCGAGTGATTGTAACAACAGAAAGTGCGTTCCCAAAGCAAAGGGAACGCACTTTTTCAGTCTTCAAGATATTTGGCTTTCAGTGCCTCGCGCTCGGTGGCGGTCACGCCAAGTGCTTTTGCGATGAACCCGTCCAGCCCGCCGTAGAGACGGTCGGCGTTTTTCTGCATAGCGGCGAGGAAGTCTTCGTCGGCGCTGAAAAGAGTTTTCATGGCGTTGAGACGTTTTTCGTCGGCGTCCTTGCTGAAGTGCCGCACCAGCCTTTCGACCTCGCTGCTGAGGCAGGTGTTTGTGTAAAGATAATCCTGAACAACATCGTCCCAGGCAATGCCCAAAAGTGTCTCTGTCAGGACAGAAGCAAAGCCGGCGCGGTCTTTTCCTGCGGTGCAGTGCCAGAGGACAGCGCCGCTCTCGTTTTCGAGCAGGAGCCGAACAAAGCGCCTGTAGCCCTTGATTGCTGCTTCGCTTTCGACAAAGCTGCTGTAGACCGAACGCATATACTTAACAGCCAAGCTGTTTGAGGCAGAGATCTCCTCAAAGGCGTTCTCGTCGGGCTTTTTCTCTTTTGTGACCCCTGCGGACAGATCGTGGAGTATCGGAAGATGAAGGCTTGTGCAGCCAAGCTCGGGGTCGGGCTTTTCACTGACCTCCTTGTCTGTTCGGAAGTCTGCGACAGCGCCAACGATCTTTTTCAGCTTTGATATATCATTCTCGCTTGCAAAAAACAGCTGGCCGCTGCGTATCAGCTTTCCTGATACTATCCTTCTGCCGTCGGCTGTGATCATCCCGCCAAGGTCGCGGGTGTTGTCAAGGCATTCAAATTCAAGTCTTTGGCTCGTGTTCATTGTTATCTCCTCGGAATGTTTTATGAGCGCTCCATTGCGATGCGCACGCCCAGCAGCACAAAGCAGGGTATGAGCACAAGTATCGTTATCCAGCGCTTGCGCCTGATGTATTTTCTGCGTTCCTGTTTGGTGAGCACCATCTTTTCGGGCAGATCCAGGAACGAGAGCACGATCTCGGCTGAGGAATAAATGAAGTAGGAATTGATGGTGAAAAGATAAGCCGCCATTACAAGCATGTGCCATTTCCCGTTGGCGATGGAATAACCGCAGGTGCATAGCGGCGGCATCAGGGCTGTGGCGATAGCTACTCCTGGGATAACGTTGTTTGCCTTGTCACGTCTTGTATTGCCTATTATTCCTGCAAGGCCGCCGAAGGTCGCAATCAGGACATCGTAGAAATCGGGCTGCGTTCTTGCGATAAGTTCGCTGGTGGGTTCTTTGTCGGGTATGAGCAGAAAGAACAGCGTTGAGGTGCCGACGCTTATGACTATCTGAGTCAGGAAACCGAGCGAGTAGCGCTTGATGATCGGTGAGCTGCCCGTAACTGTTCCGTAACTGAGGCCGAGTATGCTGCCCATTATGGGAGACACCAGCATAGCGCCGATGATAACAGCTGTCGAGTTTGTTATCAGTCCTACAGAAGCAATTATTATCGCACAGAAAAGCACGCAGGCGTTGGTGCCTGTCACCCTGCCGCCGTCAAGTATCCTTGTCCGTATCTCGTCAGAGCTTGCGGCGTCGTCGGTCAGCGAGAAGATAGACTTTAATATTGATTTTATACTGTTGCGGTCGGGCTTTTTATTCTGTTCGGCCTTGTTTTCATCTATTACAGTTTTATCTTTGTTTTCTTCCATAGTGTTCCGCCTCCGGAATTTGCTTTGCAATGCTATTATATCATATTTTGTTATCGTTGTAAAGCGCTGAGCCCGTTTTTGTCGGCGGCTGCACTTTTGTATGATTATCAATGCCTGCAAAAAACACTTGACACTTCGGTATAATTGAGATATAATTATTTTAGGTTATTATGCTGTTTGTTGGGTTAAACAGCAGGATTTTGTTTGTTTCAGGGGTGAAACCATGCTTGAAGTCGGGGACAGACTGAGATCCTATGAGCCGCTTTGGGAGAGCTGGCGCAAGGACTCGTATATCGGAGGCGGCAGCTTCGGAAAGGTCTATAAGCTAAGACAGGACTTTTTTGGTGTTGTTACCTATTCCGTTGTAAAGATCATTTCTATAAATCTCAGCAATGAGGCGCTTTCGCGTGAAACACGGCTGAGAATGATAAATGACAAGAAGCGCTTTGTGGCTGAAGAGATAAGAAATATGTATCAGCTCACGGGCTGCCCGAATATTGTTGAGTGCAAGAATCACGCCCTGCGCGATATTTACGACGACAGGCACGAGCTTATCGGATTTGACATTCTTATAAGAATGGATCTTTACGACCCGCTGTCCAACCTGATAAAAAAGAAGGGCGGCCTGAGCGTTAACGAGGTCGAACGGCTGGCATATCAGATCGCGACTGCTCTTGGAGCAATGCACAAGATGAATATGCTGCATCGCGATGTGAAGCCCGATAATATCTATCTTGATTCAAAGAAGCAGTTCTTTTTGGGCGATTTCGGCGTTTCAAAGCAGGAGGCCAGCAGCAGCTACAATACGCTCGCAGGCACTCAGCCGTACATTGCCCCCGAGGTTTGGCGGATAACGAGGGGCGAATCCACCTATTCACAGACTGCGGATATTTATTCTTACGGTCTTACGCTTTATTATTTGCTGAATAACAATCTTCTGCCGCTGGTAAAGCCTGGCGCGACAACCAACGATCGTTCGGCCGCAGTTGCTGACAGGCTTAGGGGAAAGCGTTTCCCGCCGCCTGCAAACGGCTCTGTCAAGCTGAAATCTATAGTTATGAAGTGCTGCGAGTTCGCCCCCGAGAAGCGCTTCCAGTCGATGAACGAGGTGCTTGAAGCACTCAGGAACGAGAGCTTTGTGTATCCGCCGTTTGCGGCACCGCCTGTCAAGAAGCCCGCCACAGGGCCGCTTAAGATCACAACTCCGAGCGAGACGAAGCGTGACGAGACTCCCGTTACCGATGAAAAGCCCGAGACTGATGAGCCCGCAGCTGTAAAGCCGAAGGAAGAACATCACATCACGCCCGTGCTTGTTACTTCGATAAGATCCTTGAAGGAAGAGAACGTGGAAGAAAAAGCGGAGAAAGAGCCCGAAAAAGAGCCGACACCGCCGCCTTCAACTGTCAGGAGCCATCGCTTGATGCTGGCGAACGATTTTGACGTTTAACGCATAGAATATGATATCCCCGCATGGACGGGGATATCTTTTTAAGGCAACACCGCACGACCCCTGTGCATCAGATGCGCCGTCCAGATTTTCGTCAGATTGCCTACATTCGACGCAGGCTTGCTGACGCA
>CAMNBY010000124.1 GCA_946533615.1 uncultured Clostridia bacterium | reverse complement strand
TGTCTGCACAGCCCGCAGCTCCTTGCTTTTCCGTCCTCCCGCCGCAAGGCTTACAAGCAGCACCGCCGCCATCAGGTATGCTCCAAGCTTGAATTTAAGATCCATTCCTATATCATCCTTTCCGACAATTTGTCCTTATCGGATAATATGCGGCAGCCGCCCGAAAAATGCAGGGCTTTCGTTTGACTAATCCAGAGGAATGTGCTATAATATCCAATATACCAAAGTGTAAAGGAGAGGTACTTTTGAAAAGATACCTTGAGATAGGGAAAATAGTGTCCGTGTTCGGGCTTAAGGGAGAAGTCAAGGTGCAGCCCTGGTGCGATTCGCCGGACTTTCTCTGCGAGTTCGACACCCTGTATTACAAGAGCGGAACACCCGTGAACGTTGAACGCGCCAGAGTGCAGAAAAACATCGTTGTTATGAAGCTTGAGGGCACAGACACCGTCGAGGCCGCGCAGGCTCTGCGGGGGCGTGTGCTCTACATGGACCGCGAGGACGTCGAGCTTGAAGAGGGCGCATATTTTGTTCAGGATCTTATCGGACTTGAGGTCAGGGACGCAGAGACCGCACAGGTCTACGGCACGATAACAGAGGTCAGTGAGACAGGCGCCAACGACGTTTATCACATCAAGTCGCCCGAGGGCAGGATGCTTTATGTCCCTGCCATTCCCGATGTTGTCAAGGAAACGGACATCGAGGGCGGCGTAATGCTCATAACGCCGCTGGACGGCCTCTTTGACTGACGGAGGCGGCTATGAGATTTGATATTGCCACCCTGTTTCCCGAGATGATGGAAAACTATCTGACCCAGAGCGTTGTGGGACGGGCAAGGGCGAGGGAGCTATTTACCTGCGAGTGTCACAATATCCGCGACTACACTCTTGACAAGCACCGCCGTGTTGACGACACCCCCTACAGCGAGCGTCAGGGTATGCTGATGCAGTGCGAGCCCATTTACCGCTGCTGGCAGGCTGTCTGCAACATGACGCGCAGCCAGCCTTATGTGATCTATATGTCACCGCAGGGCAAGACGCTGACCCAGAAGAAGTGCATCGAGCTCTCGAAGCGCGAGCACATATTTATCCTCTGCGGCCATTACGAGGGGATAGACGCCCGCATAACGGACAAGATAGTTGACGAGGAGATCTCTATCGGCGACTATGTGCTGACAGGCGGCGAGCTGCCTGCGCTGGTGCTCATCGACAGCGTTGTAAGAATGCTGGAGGGCGTACTCTCCGACCCCGACTGCTACGAGGACGAGAGCCATTATTCGGGGCTGCTTGAATATCCGCAGTACACAAGGCCCGAGATCTGGCAGGGCGAACAGGTGCCGCCCGTGCTGCTTTCCGGGCACCGTGCAAACATACTGAAATGGCGCCGCGAGCAGGCTTTGATCCAGACCGCACGCAAGCGTCCCGACCTGCTTGAGAGCTATCCGCTGAGCGACGAAGATTTGTCTATTATTACTAAGGCCGCAGACGATTTTAACAAACCCGAGGGCTGATATTGTTTCATTTTCAATGAAATGTTAAGTGTTTTTGTACAACTTGTCACAAAACTCCAACGCCATTTGCGCAAGCTGCACAAGAGCCAACATAATTAAAACGAGTGAAATCGTCAATCTAACAAAAAATTGATGAAAAATGTGTGTTTGGTGATAATTTGCGTTGACGTTTAGAGACCCTTCTTGTATAATATAAAGTATAGAAGATATGAAAGGTCTTATTATCCGCGAGCTCTTAAAAGCAGCGGAAAATTTGATGAATGGAGAGATCAATTATGTTCGTAAAAGACGTTGTAGTTCAGAATCAGGTTGGCCTTCACGCTCGTCCCGCAACTTTCTTCATCCAGAAGGCAAACGAGTTCAAGTCCTCTATCTGGATCGAGAAGGAAGAGAGAAGAGTAAACGCTAAGAGCCTGCTGGGTATCCTTTCCCTCGGTATCGTTGGCGGCACCACCATCAGGATCATTGCTGACGGCTCTGACGAGCAGGCAGCTGTTGAGGGTCTTGTTGAGCTGGTTGACAGCGGTTTTTCCGAGGATGCAAGATAACGTGATCTGAATAAACACTGAATATCGTACTGCTGCAAAGCGTTGATTTGCCGGCAGTGTATTTGCGGCTTCGTTTTCACGGAGCCGCAAAGTGCATAAAAGGGTATTCCCCGTTTTTGGGGAATACCCTTTTTGTATTCTGCATCACAGGCTGTTCGTGCAGCCCGTGCTTTTGCTGTGCCGGACAAAGCCTGCGGCGCGAGAGTAGTCAGACGAACGCCTCTAACCTGTAGATAGGGAAGCCCTGCTCGGAGAAGCGCTTTTCGTATTCGGTCACGATGTTGCCCTCGAAGTCCGAGGCGTGAAGATCAAGCGAGATGTTTTTCAGCTTCCAGCCGTTCTGCGAGAATTCCTCCAGAGAGAACTCGAAAAAGCCGCGGTTGTCGGTCTTCTGGTGTATCTCGGCGCCGGGGAGCATCAGCGTTTTGTAGATCTCGAGGAAGCGGTGATGTGTGAGCCTGTGTGCGGCATAGGACTTCTTCGGGAACGGGCACGAGAAATTAAGATATATCCTGCTCACCGAGTGCTCGGGTATGTAGCTTTGCAGATACTCGGCGCCTCCGCGCATAAAGCGGACGTTCGTAAGCCCTGCGGCAATGGCCTTTGCAGCCGCATCAACGATCACGTTGCTGGCCTTTTCCACCGCAAGAAAGTTCTTCTCGGGCTCTCTGGCCGCAAGCTCGCAGATGAACTGCCCCTTGCCGCAGCCGATCTCCAGCTCGAGCGGTGCCTCACGCCCGAAGAGCGCAGCGGGATCGAGCATATCCTTAGTGTCCTTCACCTGATAATTGCGATCCTCGCGGTCCATGTAGATTATCATATCTCCGCACTCGGCGAGGCGCTCCTCGAGGTGCTTTTTTCTTCTCATTCTCATATATATAACTCCTTTGGCGATGCGCTTTTGCGGCGCCTCACCTTTTTTTGAGATCCAGCTTGCCGGGATTGTTTGAAAACCAGTCCCTGTCGGCGGTGCAGGTCTTCCATTCCACCGCAAGCCCTTTCAGGGGTTCTTCAAACGGATAGCAGGTAAGCATTACTTCGCCGTCTGTGCTGCCTGTGAAATGCGGCGTGACCCTGAAGCTGTAGGCAGAGGTGATGTCACTGAGGAGCTGCTCCTCGCGGCTCCTGCCCTTCGCGTCCGCAAGGCTGTCGCGGAGCTCGAGCTCGGGAAAACGCGCCTGAAAGATGGGCTTGCCGTCCTTCTTGATGATCTTCGCAAGCTTTTTCTTTTGGGTGATGCTCCTGCCGTTTTTGAAAAGCCGCAGCTCCAGGGGTCCAAAGGTCAGCTCGCCGTTCTCGACGGGCTCGCCCGAAAACGAGATGCAGAAGCCCTTGGCCGAAGCGTCGCCGTCGCTGGCGACGGAAAAGGCGAACGGCAGGCCGTCGATGAGCACCTGTCCGCAGGAGGCAAAGCGGACCTTTGCGCCGCGCCTCCTCTGCTCCTTGAGAGCCTGCTTCAGCGCGGAAAAGCGCTTGAACGGATTACCCATGCCTCAGTCCCCGAGCCTTACGCGGGTGCCGCCGAAGGGGCGTATGCTAAGCACATAGCAGCTGCCCTCGCCGAAGACGGCCTCCATGTCGGCCTTGAAGCCCTCAAGCTTGTTTGCGGGAACAAAGGCCTGTATCGTTCCTGCAAAGCCGCCGCCGTGGACACGGAAGGCGCCCTCGTCACCCAGCAGCTGGCCTGCCAGATAAAGCGCCGTCGAAAGCCCCTGCTCTCTCGGAGCCGAGGAGGCAAAAACGTTCTGTAAGTACATATACGACGACCTGCCTGACTCCTTGACAAGGGCGAGGAAGGTGTCGATATCGCCCTTTCTCAGGGCGTCTGCCTGTCTGACGACGCGGTCGTTGTCGTCCTCGAAATGCAGGGCGCGTAGCACAGCCCTGTCTCCGACCTTCTCGCGCAGGGCGGCAAGGTTCGCGAGTATGTCGGCCTTAGGCACTTCACGAAGCACGCTCTTGCCGAAAAATGCCGCAACGCTGCGCATCTCGGCAGGAACGGCGGCATATTCGGGGGTAAGGTCGGCGTGGCTGCCCTTGGTGTCAACGATGCACAGGCTGAGGCCGCTCTCGGAGAAGTCGGCGCTGATAGCCTCGATCACGGGCTCCTCGGGATCCTTGAAGTCAATGGTGATAAAGCCGCCCACCGACGACGCCATCTGATCCATCAGTCCCGAGGGCTTGCCGAAGTAGACGTTCTCGGCGAACTGGGAGAGCTTGGCGATCTCGACGTCCGAGACCTCTCCGCCGTTGTAGAGGCCGTTGAGGATATTTCCGATCAGCACCTCGAAGGCTGCTGAGGACGAGAGCCCCGAGCCCTTGAGGACGTTCGAGGTCGTGTAGGCGCGGAAGCCGCCGATCCTGTGGCCGTTCTTTGCAAAGCCTGCGCATACTCCGCGTATCAGCGAGGCCGAGGTGTTCTTCTCGTCTTCCTTCACTTCAAGGTCGGAGATGTCAACTCTGTCAAGGGGGAAGCCCTCGCTCTTGACCTCGATCACGCTGTCACTGCTCGGCACGACCATTGCGATGACGTCCAGCGAAACGCCCGCTGCCAGCACACGTCCGTACTGATGATCGGTATGGTTGCCGCCGACCTCCGTTCTTCCGGGAGCGGAGAAAACATCGGTGGCGTCTGTTCCGTAAAGCGTCCTGAACTCCGCAGCCGCTCTTGCATAGCGCTGCTTCTGCATCTCGAGTGCGTCCTTGGTGTAGATCTCTTCAAGCTTGTGATCGTTCATATCATATACTCCTTTTTTTTAATTCCCCTACCGGCTTTCAATCGAGCGCTTGGCAGAGTTTAGTGAGCCTCCCCGGAAGGGAGGCAGCAGCCTTTGTGAATGAGGCGGCGGTGCAGCCGTTTTTTTGATTCCTCCACCGGCTTTCAATCGAGCGCTTGGCATGGCTTTGCGAGCCTCCCCGGAGGGGAGGCAGGCGCCCTTGTGAATGAGGCTGCGGTGCAGCCGTTGGGGTACCTTGTTCCGAGTGGAACGTTATGTTTTTTGACTTTATTCTTTTATTTGCTATTTGCTCAGCCTTTCGCCGTATCTGTGCATAAGGCTGTGGGCGAATCTCAGGTTCGCTGCCATTCCGATGATCGCTGCCGGTATCAGGATAAAGGTCGCAAGGTCAAAGCTCATGCAGCCTGCGGCCTTTATCAGTATCACTGCGCTCGGCGGCAGGCAGATAAGGCTTGTTATCAGCGAGGGGATATACTTCCTTATATAAATGCTCTGGCAGATATGTATCAGGAAGTGTGCGGTCAGCGAGAGCATCAGCCCGAACCACAGGGCGTCCAGCACCTTGCAGGGGAAGAAAAAAGCCGCAAGGCTGATGCCGAAGAACGGTATGAACTCCTCGTAGACAGCAAGGGCAAAGCCTTCGGTCGTGAAGCCCTTGTAGGCGGCGGTCATCCTCGGGAAGCGCTCGAAGAGCTGCCCGTTGTTCCTGAAAAAGCGCCCGAAGCCTATTATTTCCTCCATGTCATGGAAGATGAACAGGATAGGGAGCAATAAATAGTACTCCTTCATTGTTATCCTTTCTGTTTTTCAGGGCGCTGCGCAGCACTCACGAAGCCCAGCGCCGCCAGCATGGCGATCATTGCGGTGCCGCCCGAGGAAAAGAACGGTAGCGGCACACCTATCACGGGCATGAAGCCCAGAGCCATGGCGGTGTTTATCAGGGTGTGGGCGAAGAACAGCCCGCCGGCTCCCGAACAGAGATGCTGCCCGAAGGGGGTCTGCGCCCTTGCGGAGAGGGCGGTCACGGTGAAGCACAGCCCGAAGAGCAGCGCCGTGATGACCGCACAGGCAAGCATACCTGCGGCTTGTCCTGCGTAGGCGAGTATAAAGTCGTTCTGTGACTGCGAGACATAGACAAAGCGGCTGCCGTCGGTGAAGAGCCCCCTTCCGAATAGTCCTCCGCCTGCGATGGCTCTCCTGCTTTGAAGCTGCTGAAAGCCTGTTCCGAGGGGGTCGAGGCTCGGGTCGAAGAGCACGGCTATCCGCCTGCGCTGGTGCTCCTGCAAGAGTCCCGAGGCAAGCCTTGCCGCAGCGGGCAGCGCTATCAGAGCGCCCGCGATGTAAGGGTAGGGAAGTCCTCCCGAGACCAGCATCACTGCCGCCATTACCGCAAAGACCAGCGCTGTTCCCTGATCTCCCTGAGCCCACACAAGGGCTGCGGGTACGGCTGCGTGAAGCAGCAGGAGCAGAGCGCTGACGGGGCGGGACATATTTTTCACCCGGCAGAGATGTGCCGAAAAGCTGATGATGAAGCAGAGCTTCAGTATCTCGGAGGGCTGGAAGGAAAGGCCGCCGTATCCCAGCCATGCCCGATC
>CAMNBY010000123.1 GCA_946533615.1 uncultured Clostridia bacterium | reverse complement strand
TGTCGGTCTTAGCGACTACAAGCAGTCCGCTGGTATTCTTGTCTATCCTGTGGACGATGCCCGGCCTTATTACGCCGTTTATCGAAGATAGCTTGCCTTCGCAGTGATAAAGAAGCGCGTTCACGAGCGTGCCGTCGGGATTTCCTGCTGCGGGGTGTACTACCATTCCCTTGGCTTTGTTCACCACCAGCAGCTCATCATCTTCATAAACGATCTCAACAGGAATGTTCTGCGGCTGAGCATCAAGTGTCTCGGGATCGGGGATCTCAAGGGTTATTTCTACGCCTGCGCGAAGCTTGGCGTTTTTAGCCGCTGTCTTGCCGCTGATCGTTATTTTTCCGTCTTCGAGCAGCTTCTGCAAAGCGCTCCTGCTCATGTCAACGAGCTTTGTATTCAGCCACTTGTCTATGCGCTGGCCTTCGGCGGTCTCGTCCGTCAGGAATTCAAGCCTGTTCATCGGGCTGTTCCTCTGGCTCTGTATCGGGTGTTTCTTCGGCAGTGTCGGCTTTTTCGGAATTGTCGGCGGCTACGGGGGTCTTCTGCTTCTCGCCGCTCTTGTCGAAGAAAATGAAATAAGCGCAGAGCAGGATAACTCCAAAGACCACACAGATGTCGGCAAAATTGAAGATCGGAAAATCTATCGGGTCAAACTGGATATAATCGACGACCTCTTTCAGGCGGATCCTGTCGATAAGGTTCCCGATACCGCCCGCGATAAGCAGCGAAAGCGAAACATTCAGCAGCTTGCTCTCGTTGCGCTTGGTGAACAAATAAACTAACGCGGCGATAAGAATTATTATCGGAAAGCCGACGAGATACCAGGTCTTGCCTTCCATTATGCTCCAGGCAGCGCCTTTGTTGGTGATATAGGTCAGGCTGAAAATATTATGATCTCCGATGTGGAGGACCCTTATTATCTCGCCGAGCTGGATATTCTTGACTACTGCAAGCTTTATCAGCTGGTCGGCTGCCGTGAGCACTGCGATAAGCAATAAAGACATAATAAAAAACATTTTGTTGATTCCTTTTTTATACACCGTTAAAAGGCTCTGCGGTAAACAGAGCCTTTATTGGTTTTATTTTACTGCTTCGCAGCATCTTGCACAGAGGGTCGGATGCTCGGGATCGCTGCCTACAGAGTCCTTATAGGACCAGCATCTTTCGCACTTTTCACCTTCGGCCTTTGTGACGGTGAAGGTAACGCCCTCAAGGTCGCCCTTGAATTCGCCCTTGTCAGCTCCCTTAGCAACAATAGTTTTGGATACGATCAGCACGTCATCCAGCTCGTCGGCAAAAGCGCTGACAGCATCAAACTTGTCATCGGCATAGATAGTTACCTTAGCCTCAAGAGATGCGCCGATGACCTTGTCAGCTCTCTTGATCTCGAGAGCCTTCTTGGCATCTTCTCTGATAGCGGAGATAAGAGCCCACTTTTCGATGAAAGCATCGTCAACGGTTATGCCGCTCTTTTCGGGCATATCGTTGAGGAAAACGCTCTCTGCGTTCTCGTCTTCGGTATGAGGCATATAGCTCCAGATCTCGTCTGCTGTGAAGGAAAGTATCGGAGATACGAGCCTTGTGATAGCAGAAAGGATCTTATAGATAGTGGTCTGTGCCGCAAGTCTGCTGAGAGAGCCTGCCTTGTTGCAGTAGAGTCTGTCCTTGATAACATCAAGATAATAGTTTGACATATCTATTACACAGAAATTATGGATAGCATGGAAAACGATGTGATAGTCGAAAGCTTCATAAGCAGCATTCACCTTGTCGATCATTTCGTCCAGCTTTATAAGAGCGAGCTTGTCGATCTCAAAAAGCTTATCATTGCTGACCATATCCTTGGCAACATCAAAGCCGCCGAGGTTTCCGAGGATAAATCTTGCAGTGTTCCTGATCTTCTTATAAGCGTCGGAAAGCTGTGAAAGAATATCCTTAGAAATACGGATATCGGAATGATAATCGGACGAAGCTACCCAAAGCCTGAGAATATCAGCGCCATATTTATCTGTTATATCCTCGGGAGCGATGCCGTTGCCGAGAGATTTGTGCATGGTCTTGCCCTGTCCGTCAACAACCCAGCCGTGTGTGCAGACTGCCTTGTAGGGAGCGCAGCCGTTTACTACGACCGAGGTCAGCAGTGACGACTGAAACCAGCCTCTGTACTGGTCTGCGCCTTCAAGATAAAGGTCACAGGGGAAGGTGAGCTCTTCTCTCTCGGAGAGAACACCCGCGTGCGTACAGCCCGAATCGAACCAAACGTCCATGATGTCGGTCTCTTTTTCAAAATCGCCGCAACCGCACTCGCACTTAACACTTGCGGGAATGATCTCGTTAGCCTCGTGGGTGTACCAGGCGTCGGAGCCTTCTTTTCTGAAAAGCTCGGAGATAGCTTCGATAGTAGTCTCATTTACGATAGGCTTGCCGCAGTCCTTGCAGTAAACTATCGGGATAGGCACGCCCCATGTTCTCTGGCGGGAGATGCACCAGTCGGAACGGTCACGAACCATTCCCTTGATACGATCCTCGCCCCAGCCGGGGATCCACTGTACTTCTTCGATAGCCTTGATGGCTTCTTCCTTGAAATCGTTGATCGAGCAGAACCACTGATCGGTAGCTCTGAACAGGATAGGAGACTTACATCTCCAGCAGTGAGGATACTGGTGAACGATCTTCTCGGTAGCGAGAAGATTTCCTGTCTCGATCATGTGCTTGGAGATGACTTCGTGAGCATCGGCGGTGGAAAGGCCGGCGAACATTCCGGATTCCTCGGTGAGCACGCCCTTGCCGTCAACGCCAACAACTATGTCAAGCTCACTATATTTCTTGCAGACCTCGAAGTCGTCAACACCGTAGCCGGGAGCGGTATGAACGCAGCCCGTGCCGCTCTCAAGGGTTACATGGGAGCCAACGATAACGAGGGACTTTTTGTCCATGAAGGGGTGATAAGCCGAGCAATATTCGAGCTCGGAGCCCGAGAACTTGCCCACGGTCTCATACTCGGTGATGCCGGCCTTGGCCATAGTCTCGGGTACGAGATACTCGGCCATGATGTAATTCTCGCCGTTGGCCTTAACTACGGTGTAGTCATAATCGGGGCCAAGGCAGATAGCAACGTTACCTGGCAGTGTCCAAGTGGTGGTAGTCCAGATAACGAAGAAGGTCTTTTCAAGGTCAAGGCCGAGAGCCTTGAATTTGCCCTTGTCGTCAGCGACCTTGAACTTTACATAGATGGAATAGCAGGGGTCGTCCTGATACTCGATCTCGGCCTCTGCGAGAGCTGTCTGGCACTCGGGGCACCAGTAAACAGGCTTCAGACCCTTGTAGATATAGCCCTTCTTAGCCATCTCACCGAAGACCTTGACCTGTCTTGCCTCGAACTCGGGCTTGAGGGTGAGATAGGGATCGTCAAAATCGCCAAGGACGCCAAGACGCTTGAACTGGTTCTTCTGGTTCTCAACGTATGTAAGGGCGAACTCGCGGCAGTGCTTTCTGAGCTCGAGAGGAGGGATAGCGCCGTTTTCAACGCCTATCTTCTTCATAGCTTTCAGCTCGATAGGCAGGCCGTGGGTATCCCAACCGGGAACGTAATCAGAACAGAAGCCGCTCATGTTCTTGTATTTTACGATTATATCCTTGAGCACCTTATTGAGGGCGGTGCCGAGGTGAATGTCACCGTTTGCATACGGAGGGCCGTCATGAAGAATGTACTTAGGCTTGCCGAGGTTTTTTTCGATCATCTTGTAGTACAGTCTGTTCTTGTCCCATTTTTTGATAGCGTCGGGCTCCTTCTTGGGCAGGTTTCCTCTCATGGGGAACTCTGTAACAGGAAGGTTAAGTGTCTTGTTATAGTCCATTGGCATTTGCATTTAACTCCTATCGGTATAAATTATTTATGCTTTCCAAACTGAAGATCCTGAAGGTTTTCCTTCGGGATAACGGGCTCGAACGAGCCTGTGTTGAGTATCTTGTCAAGATGCTCCTTTTTGGTCTCGACGGCGGCTGCTGCTGCGGCTTCGTCCTTGTCGGGCTCTGCGGGCTTTTCCTCTTCTGCGGGAGCAGGTGCTTCCTCGGCGGGAGCTTCTTCCTCGATCTCCTCTTCCTCCTCGACGTACTCGACCTCTTCAAGGTATTCCTCATCTACCTCGGAATCGGGGATCTGCATTATAAGGCCAAGCTGCTGCTGATAGAGCTCAAGCAGCTGAGACTTAAACATATTGACTTCCATCTTGAGGTTTTCATACTCGGCCTTCTCGTCGTCGTACTGTGCTCTTATCTCCATGATCTTCTGCTGAGTTATCTCGGTGTTTTCTTTGATAAGCTTAGCGCAGTTTTCCTTGTGCTCGCGTATGATCCTCTCGCACTCGGAGGCGCTCTGCTCGGAAAGTCTGACCTGCTCGGTCTTTGCGGACTCGATCATGTCTCTTGCCTGAGCCTTGGCCTCGTTGATTATCTTGTTTGACTCTCTTTGAGAAACGATAAGAGCGCTCTTGATAGCCTCTTCGTCCTCGCGGTACTCGTTTATTTTTTCAGCAAGCTTGATTATCTTCTCTTCATTCTCCTGATTTGCGGCAGCCAGAGCGGCGTATTCGTTAGCGACCTCGGCAAGAAAAGCCTTTACTGCGTCGGGGTCATAGCCGTTTCTGACTGTCTCAAAGGATTTTGATCTGATCGTATCAGCTGTCAGCATTTTACTACCTCCTAAAGATATTTCATAATAACTATATGGAGCCTGTCCTTGCGGGTGGGCTCACCTATACTGCTCAAGAAAAATTTACCGTATCCCCTGACGGAGAACACATCGCCCTCTTCAAGCTTTTTATCGGGAGAGATGCCGCTCGTATAATTGAGCTCGCAAAGCCCGCGCTTGATAAGCAGCGCTGCTTTCTCTCTTGAAAGATGCACTGCTGCACTTACAACGGCATCGAACCGAGTCGAGGAGACATAGGCCTCCTGTTCGGAAAACTCCTGCTGCGGAAGAAGGCTGAAGTCAAAGCCGAGCGAGGCCTTTACGCCTACCCTGCCGACTTTTTCAAGAGACATAACAAGGTCGGCGGCAACGCCCGTCACAAAAACGACCGCGAAGCCGTCGCCGACTATTATATCTCCAACAGTCTCGCGAGAGATCCCAAGGGACATGATGCACCCGAGGAAATCCCTGTGCGTCAGCTTGTCGCTGCTCCTGAAAGAGAAGCTTACCGCCTGTATCGGGAAGGCCTCGTCGGACTGCTCCTGATACGGTGCAAAAATGCCGCAGAGCGTCCTTGAAGCTCCGTCAAAGCCTCCGAAGAAGCGAAACCTGTCAAAGCAGAGCGCACTGAATACGCTCTCACAAAGAGCACGCTGATGCTCATTAAGGAACATGGTAAACTTGTTTATGTATTTCTGAGTGCTGAGCTCCGTCCATTCGGCGACCTTGCTCACAAGGACACTGTCCTCGTCGTCAAGCTCGCCCAGAAAAGCAAGCTCTTTTCGCATCAGAAGCTGTAGCCGTTATTCTCAAGCTCGCTCATAAGATCGTCACCGACGAACTCAACGTTGCGCGGTATAACTGCGAAGGTCTTCTGAGCCATCATCTTGATCTTGGCGTCGTTTGCATAAGCAACGCCTGAGATAAAGTCGAGAATGCGCTTTGCATCATCGTTCTTAACGTTCTCAAGGTTGAGCAGAACGGTCTTGCCTGCGTTGATGTCGCTGCCGATCTCGCTTACCTCAGAGAACTTCTCGGGTCTTGCAAGAACTATCTTCAGCGAACCGTCAGAATAGCTCGAGGGTCTTGAATAAGAAGTGCTCGATGCTGTGCTTGCAGTCGCTGTTGTGTTTGCAGAACCGTAAGATGTGCTTGTTGTTGCCATAGTATCCACCGTCTCTTTCTTTTTATCAGAATATACTGTGTTGTAATCCTCGTCCTGAACAACGTCTTCTTCACCTAAAAAGATATTTTTGAACCCCTGGATAACGCTCATTTCTCTAAACCTCCAAATATTTTCTTGCTCCGAAGAGCTTAGTTCCTATTCTTATAAGATTTGAGCCGTACTTTATAGCGGTCTCGTAATCTCCCGACATTCCCATAGACAGCACGTCACAGCTCATACCGCTGAGCCTCTTTGAAGAAAGCTCCTCATACAGCGTCTGCATCTTTTCAAAAAGCGCTTCGCTGCAATTTATGGGAGGTATAGCCATAAGCCCTCTGATCCTTACGTTTTCGAGCAGCGAGATCTGCTCGGCGAGGCTGAGAGCTTCTGCGGCGGGAACTCCGCTTTTGGAGTCCTCGGAGCCCACGTTCACCTCTACAAGGATATCCATGGTCTTGTTATTTTTCAGCGCGAGCCTGTTGATCTCGGTGGCAAGCTTGAAGCTGTCAACGGATTGTATCATGCTCACGTCATTGATTATGTACTTGACTTTATTGGTCTGCAAATGGCCTATCATGTGAACCTGAGCCTCGGGCGAATAACTATCCTTTTTTGAAAGATACTCCTGAACCCTGTTCTCACCGAGAAGCGTGATTCCCTGAGAAACAGCAAAATTGACCTTCTCGGGCTCGACCGTTTTAGTGACAGCCATTATCTGTATCTTCTCTTCGGGTGAACGGTACTTCGCCTTGGCGTTTTCGACATTATTGACTATTTCCTTGTAGTTTTCGGCAATATATGCAAACTCGCCGCTAACTTCCTGAATCGACATCCTGTGATACCGCCTCCAACAATATCTGATCGTACAGCAGCAGGTAATCCTCGTCCGCTGTGTTTTTAGAGACAACGTAATCCGAGCCCTCGTAGATAACTTCTATCTTCTTGAAGGTCACTTCGTTTCCGAGTATAACGTAAACGCCCTTCTGCCCGTCCTTGAATCTGATAGCCTCGCGGGAGACCTTGATGCCCTGGAAGTTATCGAAAACGATATCCAGAGAAAGCACCCGCGAAAGCAGCAGATCCTTATCCATTCTGTTGCAGGACAGAATGAGCAGTGACTTCCCTTCCTCGTTAGTCTCTTCTATTGACTCGACCTTCATTTTGTAGACAATGTTTGAGGTCGAGGTCATTACATTGATGTTATCGTCCTTGACTATCCTGCTGTCGCTCGGGATAACACCGATGATATAGCAGGAATAGTCATCAAACACCTTGCCGATGGCTTTGGGAGAAACCTCCCTCTCGGCGCTGTCGCTGACAATGGAGTCAACGTCCGATTTTGACAGCGAGAACACATTATCTGTATTCAGAAGACCCTCATAGCCGTCGCAATAAGACACGAAATAACCGTTCGCGTCGGTCTCGATGGTGTTTACCATCTTTGTGCTGTTGGCGAGGTTGTCGGCCTCCTGCCGCAGGTCGGAGATCTGAGAGTTGTAATTCTCGACCTTTCCCGATACAACATGATAGATGCACAGCTCCTCAGTGACATCGTCGCACTTTTCTGCGACCTGTGAAAACTCGCCGTTTACAGAGGCGGTCATCATCTCCTTGTAGCTTGAAGCTATCTGGTCGCTGAGGGCGTCGGGCTGAATGTTCTGTGAAGTTCCGGGGTTCTGAGCCTTTTCAAGCATATCCACCGTGGCATAGAGCCTGTCGGCGCGAAGCTTGTTTTGCAGAGCGGTTTCGTTCTGATATACCTCTGCGATAGTGTTGCCCGAGGTTATCTTGCTGCCGTCTTTGTAAAGGAACTCATAAACTCCGCCGCCCGAGTAGTTTACAACTGTCTCGTTGCGCACCACAACGCCCTTAAAGGGGATATTCTCGTTTATATCACACAGCACAGCTTCTTCTGTTCTGTGCTTCTCATTGACTCTGTAATAGATCTGGCTGGCGATCATGAGTATGACAAGCATCGACAGCAAGACCATCAGAGCCTTTGTGGTAAGTGAGTTCATTAAAACGCTTCCTTAGTTATTATCCTGCTGATTGCCGGCATCGAGGATATTTATAG
>CAMNBY010000122.1 GCA_946533615.1 uncultured Clostridia bacterium | reverse complement strand
CCTTGCCGACAACTCTTACCTCGTCCTTGAACAGCAGCTTTACGGGCTCTACAAGCTCAAACTGCATATCCTCGGGCAGTCCGCCGACATTGTGGTGAGCCTTGACGCCGTCGCTCTCAATGATATCGGGATAGATAGTGCCCTGTGCAAGAAACTCTATGCCGTCCTGCTTGCGGGCCTCTTCTTCAAATACTCTGATGAACTCGGCGCCGATGATCTTTCTCTTGCGCTCGGGCTCGGCAACGCCTGCAAGCTTGTCAAGGAAGCGGTCAACAGCGTCAACATATACCAGATTTGCGTTCATCTGGTTGCGGAACACCTCGATCACCTGCTCGGGCTCGCCCTTTCTCAGCAGGCCGTGATTAACGTGTACACACACCAGCTGCTGGCCTACTGCCTTTATCAGCAGAGCAGCAACGACCGAGCTGTCAACGCCGCCTGAAAGTGCCAGCAGCACCTTCTTGTCGCCGATCTGCTCGCGAAGCTCCTTCACCTGCTCGTCGATGAAGGCGTTTGCAAGCGCCTCGGTGGTTATTCTTTCCATGTTTTCGGGTCTGACATTTGAACTCATAGATCTGACTCCTTTGCTCCCACGCGGGATTATTTTTGATGTCTTATTATATCACATTAGGGTGCCGTTTGTCAATTATTTCAGGCTTATCTCTGCGACCGAGCAGGCGGGAAGCTCTACCGTCAGCCTGCTGCCTTCAAGCTTTACCTCCAGCGGACGGATAACGACTTTCTCGGGGTCGGTGAAGGTGTTGTGGTCGTGAACGTCGCCCGTCAGCACGCGAGCCGTGGCCTCTGCGGCCGCAAAGTTGCAGATGTCCGCGGAGAGCTTCGCGCTCTCGGTCAGCGAGCAGTTTGAAAGAGTCAGAGTCAGCCTGCCGTCCTTGACCGAAGCCGAGGAGGACAGCATCGGCAGCTCACTGCCGCCTGCACCGATGTTCTCGTTCTCCGTGAAGCAGTAAACGCACTCGCCGTCCTGGTGCTCCTTGTAGAGGTCGAAAACGTGATAGGTAGGGGTCTTTATCATCTTGTCGCCCTCGGTCAGCAGCAGCGCCTGCAAAACGTTCACGACCTGAGCGATGTTCGCCATCTTCACGCGGGAGGCGTGGCGGTTCAGGGAGTTCAGCGTCAGACCCGCAACGATCGCGTCGCGCATCGTGTTCTGCTGGTAGAGGAAGCCCGGGTTCGTGCCGTCCTCGACGTCGAACCAGGTGCCCCATTCGTCAACGATCAGCCCCACCTGACACTCGGGGTCCCAGCGGTCCATGATCTTTCCGTGGTTCGTCAGCAGGGTGTCAATGTAGTTTGCAGAGGAAAGCACCGCAAAATAGCCCTCCTCGTCAAACTCCGCCGCCTTGCCCTTGTTCGCCCAGTCGGGAACACAGTAATAGTGCAGGGAGATGCCGCTTGCCTGCCATGCCCAGTTGTGCTTCAGGGTCTTCATCATCGTCTCTGTCCACTCGTAGTTGTCAGCGTTCGGCCCGCAGGCGATCTTGTAGAGGCGGCTGTCGCTGTAGTCCTTGCAGAAGTTTGCAAAGCGGCGGTAAACGCTTGAATAATAGTCGGCGTCCATGTTGCCGCCGCAGCCCCAGTTCTCGTTCCCGATGCCAAGATATTTCAGGCCCCAGGGCTTTTCGCGGCCGTTCTCTGCCCTAAGCTCCGCCATCGGCGACACGCCGTCAAAGTTCATGTATTCCACCCACTCGGCAAGCTCCTGTACAGTGCCGCTGCCAACGTTGCCTGCCACATAGGGCTCGCACCCGATCAGCTCGCAGAGCTCGAAGAATTCGTGAGTGCCGAAGCTGTTATCCTCGACAACGCCGCCCCAGTTGGTGTTTATCATCTTTCTGCGGCTCTCCTTGGGGCCGATGCCGTCCTTCCAGTGATATTCGTCCGCAAAGCAGCCGCCAGGCCACCGCAGCACAGGCAGACGAACAGCCCTGAGCGCCTCGGCGGCGTCCTTTCTGATGCCGTGAACGTTCGGTATCTCGGAGTCCTCGCCGACATAAAGCCCCCCGTAGATGCACCTGCCAAGATGCTCCGAAAAGCTGCCGTAGATCTCTTTGTTGATATGCGCAGAAACGTCTGCCGCATTGATAAGCATTTTGAATTCTTTCATAGCCATAGCCTCCCGTGTTTTTTAATGATTATATCACAGCGGCAGGGCGTTGTCAATGCAAAATGCTTTTATTTATGTGTACAAATCCGTGTGCAAGATATCTGCGATGCACTTTACTTTTCCCATGCCTTGTGATATAATAAGCTTGGACAGGGGAGAACGCCTCTGACCTTTCATTACAGTATCTGAGAAGGAGCCCTGCTTATGCTTTTCAATATAGTTCTTAATCCCGCGGGAGCTTCGGGCAAGACCGAAAAGCTCTGGAAGAGCCTCGAGCCCGTGTTCGCCGAGGCGCCCGACGGCTACAGGCTGTTCCGCTCGACAAAGGATCGCACGGTCTCGGACATCACCCGGGAGCTGACCTCTCGGGGACGGGGAACAGCCCTTGTCGTGATCGGAGGCGACGGCACCCTGAATGAAGCCCTCAACGGCATCAGCGACTTTGAAAACACGCTCTTCGGTTTTATCCCCTGCGGCACCGGGAACGATATGCAGAGAGACATGGGGCTGCCGAAGAACAAACGCGCCCTTGCAAGGCTCATCACAGAGGGCAGGGAGCGCCGCAGAGCAGACATCGGCGAGCTTAGCTTCTACGGAGAACAGGGCGTCACAAAGCGGCTCTTCAACATCAGCAGCGACGTCGGCTTCGGGGCTGCGACCTGTGCCTTCGTTGACCGCACAGGGCTTAAAAATATCCTCAACCGCATCGGCCTCGGGAGGCTCATCTATCTTGTGGGCGCCCTCAGAGTCTGCTTCACCGCAGAGCCGGCAGAGGTCAGGATCACCTGCAACGGCCGCACCCGACTTTACCGCAGGTGCCTGAGCGCGATCGTCATGAACCACTGCCACGAGGGCGGCGGCTTCAAATTCTGCCCGAACGCCGACTTCACCGACGGGCTCTTCGACATCTGCATCGGCAACGGCCTGACCAAGCCCGGCTTTTTGAGAATGCTGCCGAACGCATATCTCGGCAAGCACCTGCGCCTTCGCGGCATCTACAGCGTGAGAGCGTCCGAGGTCACGATGCAGAGCAGCAAGCCCCTCTGGGCTCACACCGACGGCGAGGTCCTCGGACAGACCACAAAGGCTAAAATGCGCATCGTACCGCAGAAGCTGCGGCTGATGTGTTAAGACAGAAAGGAGAACACAAATGAAATACGGCTTTATCGACATACCGACCATCTATTTTTTCGAGGAGAAGAACATCTTCACAGGCAGCTGCCTCGAGAATTTCAGCTTCCGCATCTTCAACAAAAAGCTTGAGGACGAGAGCAGCGAGCTGTGCTGTGTTGTCTGGGACGGCAAGGCGACCTACGGCGACACCACCGACTTCAAGCTCGAGCTCCACGAGCCGCTGACCCAGGAGGGCCTCGACACCGTCGGCAACAAGCTGCACGAGGCGGCAAAGCAGTACGCCGCAAACGGCTATAAGTTCTGATCCCCTATACTGCACAAAAAGCCCCGCAGGTCTCAAAGTCCTGCGGGGCTTGTCTTTTCTTTACTGCTGTGCCGAAGCGGGAACAGCGTTGGGGTCGGAGTAGTAGGCGGGAAGCGGGTAGTAGAGCTTGTCGTAGGAGATAAGCTGCTCGCCGAGCAGGCGCTTGCCGTTCTCGTCGATGACCTTCAGATCCATCGCGGTCTTTATCAGGGCGTCTCCGACTGCCTGTGCGTACTTGTCGAAGTTCTTGTCAAAGGCCTCGTTGTCGCGTTTGTCGGTGATAAAGCCCATCTCTACCAGACAGGCGGGCATTACCGTGTCGGCGTTTACTGCATAGTTGTCGGTCGGGATACCTGTGTAGCCGTACTGAACTCCGCGGCTCTCCGTGATGCCTGCGTCCTCGAGCGAGGTCATGATGTTTGTCGCCAGCGTTACGTCGGGCTCGGGCTGCTTGCTGTGTGCCCAGACCTCAAAGCCGCACATCGCTCTTGAAAGGCTGTTTCTGTGTATCGAGATGAACAGGTCGGATTTGCTGTCGTTTGCAGCGTAGCAGCGTTCTCTCAGGTCTGTCTCAATATCCTGAGAGAGCAGGAAGTCGCCGTCGTGTGTGTAGACCACCGATACGCCCTTGCTCTTGAGGTAGTCGCCGATGGCGTAGCTCATTTTAAGGGTGTCTTCTTTTTCCTTTCTGAGAACTGTCTGGCCGTCCTCGCTGTATAGGCAGGCGCCGTCGTCCTCGCCGCCGTGGCCCGGGTCGATGCAGACCTTGAACTGCATACCCTCCACCACGGGAGTCTCTTCAACGCTCTCTTCGGGCTCGCTCTCCTCGGGGACATCCTTTTCGGCTGCCGAGTTCACGACTGCGGGCTTTGCGTCGTCCTTCTTGAAGTGATTTACTATCGAGCGTATCAGCTGGACTATGCCTGTTACTATAAGTACAAATACTATCAGGGCTATGATTATCCTGCCCCAGTAGACCTTAACTTTTTTGGTCGCGCCCGGTCTTACAGGCGGTCTGCCGTAGAGCTTTTCAAACTCTTCGTCTGTCATTTTATTTCCTCCGATCGCTGAGCCCCTTCCACAAAAGGCCAAAAGGGAAATTATTACACAGCGTTAAAATAGTTACATAATAATTACATATATGAATTATTATAACATAAAACGTCGGATTAGTCAAGCAAAATCTGCATTCTGCGCACTATATGTCAGATTTGGTTAAATTAGAGTGAAGATAAGACACCTTTTTAGTGCGTTTTTCACCCATCACGCCCGCAAAACTCACCCCGTGCCTTCTTTACATTTTCCCGCCGATGTGCTATAATCATATATGGAATATCAGTTTTTATACACCAAGGCAATACCGCACAACCATTGTGCGCAAGATGCGCAGTCAGATTTTTCGTCAGATTGCCTAAATTCGACGCAGGAAGGCTGACGCCT
>CAMNBY010000121.1 GCA_946533615.1 uncultured Clostridia bacterium | reverse complement strand
CCCTAACGACCCGGGCGCGGGTGCGCAGGCCGCGTGATCGGCGGCAAGCCGCCTCACAACTGGGTAATGTGCCGGAGCTCCCTCGCGATACGGTGGGGGGGCAGCAGGATAGAGGAAGAGGAAAAAGCCCGATCAAGGCTTAGCTAAAGCCTCGCTGTCCACAAATCGGCCGGTTCCAAGGGCGGCCTTAGCCCTTGGCAGTTTCCGTAATTTGTCCTCGCATAAACTCGGACGAAATCCGACAGCGCCTTTGGTCGCCGACCGCAGTCGGCGAAACCCCCTCCCAACGGGCGCTCCGCACGGGGGTGAATTTCAAAACGCTCCGGTGGAGCGTTTTGAAAGAGGGGCGTGCCCTGCAAGAGAGGGCCGCCCCTGCCCGGGATAGATGACCGCCCCCTCAAGCCGCCTGCGGCTTGACGTACACAGCGTGTACCACGCAAGTCGCGTGAGCACTCGCAAGCTCGTTCACAACAGCGAAATGTGCCGGAGCTCCCTCGCGATACGGTGGCACGCAGAGAGGTTCAGTAAAAGGAAAGCGCCCTCACAAGGCACTTCTTGCCTCTTGCCTCTCACATCTAAAAACCAAAAGCAAGCAACTACAAAACACCAACAATAGAAAGGTCACACACATGAGCAAAGCACCTGCAAACCCCGAGATAGGGGAAGAAAAATTCAAATCAAAGATAGGCGGACAGGCCGTCATCGAGGGCGTAATGATGCGCGGCATAGACATGGCCTCGATGGCAAACCGCCTGCCTAACGGCGAGATCGACCTCGAGACCTGGCCGATACGGGGAGGAAAGAACGTCCCCTGGTACCGCAAGGTGCCCTTTGTAAGGGGCATCTTCAATTTCCTTGTCTCGATGATCGACGGCTACAAGTGCCTTATGCGCTCCGCCGACAAGCAGATGGACGGCGACGAGGACGAGGAGCCCACAAAGTTCGAGCGCTGGCTCGAGGACAAGCTGGGCGACAAGATAATGCCGATCATGTCCGCCATTTCGATCATTTTGGGGCTTGGGCTGGCTATACTGCTGTTCATGTACCTGCCCTCGTTGGTCATCAAGCTGCTCGACAAGATCGTTGAGACGCCGACGGTTGTGAAAAACATAATCGAGGGCTTGCTGAAGATCAGCATCTTCGTCGGTTACACCGCCCTCACGGGCCTTACGAAGGATATGCGCCGCCTTTACGAATATCACGGCGCCGAGCACAAGACTATCGCCTGCTACGAGCACGAGATGGAGCTCACCGTGGAGAACGTTCAAAAGCAGTGCCGCTTCCACCCTCGCTGCGGAACAAGCTTTATCTTTCTGGTGCTGTTCATCAGCATTTTTGTCAACACGGTCTTCCGCGTAAGCTGGGAGAGCGTGCTGCTCAGAGTTGTATACAAGATCGCTCTTATCCCCGTGGTGACGGGCATCGCCTACGAGCTTATCCGTCTTGCGGGAAAGTACGACAACTTAGCGACAAGGATAATATCTGCGCCGGGTCTGTGGATCCAGCGCATCACGACAAAGGAGCCCAAGCCCGACGAGATCGAATGCGCGATAGCCGCTCTGAAAGCCGTGATCCCCGAATCCGGCGAGTGTTAGCGCACACGGCGCAAGCCGCGAGATCGGCGGCAAGCCGCCTCACAACTGTGTGATGTGCGGGGGCTCCCTCGCGATACGTTTTTTGATCCGCGAGATCACTCGCAAGCTCGTTTACAACTGTGTGATGTGCCGGGTAGTCCTCGCGATACGGTTGGGGTCAGCCGGATAGTGTAAGAGGAAAAGCCCGAACAAGGGAGTTCTGACTTCTACCATCTAAAAGCTTGCGGTGGGGCTTCTGCTGCGCCCTCGCGCGAACGTAATTGTGCATTGTGCATTGTGAATTGTGCATTGAAAATCAGCGCAAGCCCGAAAAGACCCACTTGCAAACAGGGTACCCTAACGGCAAGGACGCAGCCTCATTCACAAGATGAAACTGCCTCCCCTCCGGGGAGGCCTCGCAAGGCTCCGCCAAGCGCTCGATTGAAAGCTGGTGGGGGAATTAAAAAAAGCCTCCCCTCCGGGGAGGCCTCGCAAAGCTATGCCAAGCGCTCTATTGACAAATGGTGGGGGAATTAAAAAAGGTGGGGGAATTAAAAAAGGAGGTACGGTATGAGTACTTATGGTCAGCTTATAACCGATGCTGTGAGAGAGCTGGAGAAGCTCGAGTATTCCGATGCAGCGCTTGAGGCCAAGGAGCTGCTGGGCAAGGCTCTCGGCATGGACTGTCGGAGCAGCGAGTTCGAGCAGAAGCTCTGGGAGGAGGCCGACGATGCCGCCGAACAGGCCTTTTTCGCCCTTGTCCAGAGGCGGCTGAAAAACGAGCCCCTGCAATATATCCTCGGGGAGTGGGATTTCTACGGGCTCACGCTTTCGGTCGGCCCCGGCGTGCTTATCCCGAGGCAGGACACCGAGCTGCTGGTGGACATTGCCCGAAAGCTGAGGGGGAATGCAGAGCAGACCGTGCTCATCGACCTCTGCGCTGGCAGCGGGTGCATAGGCTTTGCGATAGAGAGGCAGCTGCTCGGTGTCTCGGCGACGCTCGTGGAAAACTACACCGACCCTATGTCCTATATGCTGACAAACAAGCTGAACCTCGGCTCGAGGGCAAGTCTTGTTAAGGGCGATGTGCATGACGAGGGTCTTCCCGCACAGCTGCCGCAGGCCGACCTGATAGTCTGCAATCCTCCGTACCTCACCCCCCGTGATATGGACGAGCTCCAGCCCGAGGTGCGAGCCGAGCCCGTAGAGGCGCTTTACGGCGGCGAGGACGGCCTTGATTTTTACCGCACC
>CAMNBY010000120.1 GCA_946533615.1 uncultured Clostridia bacterium | reverse complement strand
TCAGCCTTCGATGACCGTGTAGTTCTCGGCGGCGTTTTCCTTTGTGGCGTATTCCGAGACGTTCAGCACCTTCACCTTGATCGGGCGCTGGCCGAGGTTAATGCCGATCACGTCGCCGATCTTTACATCATAGGACGCACGGGCGATCTTGTCGTTTACGGTTATCCTGCCTGCATCGCAGGCCTCGTTTGCAACGGTGCGGCGCTTGATGAGCCGCGTAACTTTAAGATATTTGTCAAGTCTCATTTCAGTCCTCCGTGTTGTCACTTTCTTTGTAGTACAGCTCTCTTGCGCTGGCGTCCGTGAGCCTGCCCGAGGCTTCGATCTGCTCGAAGCGCTTGATAAGAGCGTCGCACTCGTAGCCCAGCAGCTCCTCGGAGTCAACGCCCGAGAGCCTTGCCAGGACAGTGCAGAGCAGCAGCAGGTCGCCGATCTCCTCTGGGGAGCTCTTGCCAGATTGCAGCTCGTCAAGCTTCTCGCGGATAAGGCTTATGACCTCGTTTGTCGTCTCGAAGTCAACGCCTGCTCGGCTTGCACGCTTGGTCAGCTTCTGCGCTCTCATCAGGGCAGGGAAGACCTTCGGCACGCTGTTCATGGTGTCGGTGTAGCTCTCCTGATGCTTTTCGTCCTTCTTGATGGCGTCCCAGTTGGTGAGCACCTTGTCCACAGTGTCGGCCTGCACGTCGCCAAAGACGTGAGGGTGGCGGACTATCAGCTTCTTGCAGACCTCGTCAGCTGCGTCGTCAAGGTCGAAGTTCCCGCGGTCGGCCTCGATGTCGCAGTGGAAAAGCACCTGTAAAAGCACGTCGCCCAGCTCCTCGCGGAGCATCGCAGGCTCGTCACAGTCGATGGCCTCCATCACCTCGTAGACCTCCTCAAGCATGTCCTTGCGTATCGTTTGGTGGGTCTGCACCTTGTCCCAGGGGCAGCCCTCGGGACTCCTGAGTATCTTTACAATCTCCGCCAGGTCGTAGACGTTGTAGCTCTCCTTGGCAAGTATCGCGCGTTTTCTTTCGTTTATATCCATCGTTATCCTTCCTTTTTCGTATCGTTATCAAAGCCCGAGCAGCCTCTCGGCGTTTTGGTGTGTTATCAGGTCAAGCTCGCTGTCCGTGAGGCCGATGCGCATAAGCTTTTCAAGCGTCTTGTCGGCGGGAGCCCACGGGCAGTCGCTGGCAAAGAGAACACGCTCGGCTCCGTGCTTTCTGATGATCTTCAGCATCAGCTCGTCGGGGCAGTAGAGGGAATAGGCCGTGTCAAGATAGACCTCTCCGGGCGTTCCGCAGAGAGAGTCAAGAGAGCGTTGCCACTGCTCGTTGCCGCCAAGATGAGCAAACACCACCCTGAGCTTTTTGTGCCGCGAGAGCATATCTGCCGCCGCTTCGGGCTCGCAGTGTATGCAGTCGGGCGAAACGGGGTCGAGCCCTGCGTGAAAGACCACGGGGAGCCCGAGCCTTTCAAGCTCGTCATAGAACGGGTCAAGGCAGCGCTCGTTCACAAAGCAGTCCTGATAGTCGGGGTGCAGCTTCACCCCGTGGAGGCCGAGCGTTTTGATGTTCGCAAGCACCTCGAAGGCCTCCTCCGACTTAGGGTAAACGCTGCCGAACGAGATAAAGCGCCCGCCGTCTGTTTCCTTTGCCCAGGAGTTGATGACCGCGTGCTGGGTGGGCTTTGTTGCGATCGGCAGAAGCACAGCGCGGTCAACGCCCCATTCGTCCATGCGGCGAAGGGTGTCTTCGATCGTGCCGTCTGTCAGGGGGCGTGTCTCGCAGGTTACGGTCAGCTGTTCTATTGCCCTTGCAGCTATCTTTGGCGCAAAGGCGTGAGTGTGGAAGTCTATAAGCATTGTGATCTCTTTTCTATCTGGTCTCCGAATTTACATTATAACACTATCGGCGCAAAAAGTAAAGCGCTAAAAGCTGAATTTGTTGACTTCGCCGCTGCGGCCCCGTTTTCAGGTCCTATTATTTAGTATTTTTTGTATTTTTCTATTGACACGTTGACAAAAATGTTGTATAATTATCTTAATTGGGAGTATATTTTTGAACAGTTGGTTAATTTTTACGAAAACAGGTAACGCGGCCGTGAATAAACTGTATCATCTCACCGTAAAGCAGGCTGTGTATACCTTATATATTAACCGGCTCAGTACACCGAACAAGTTTATCAACACGCGCAAGGGACGCTCAAGCCCCGAGGTGTGTTAATAATACAAAATCATTTTCAGGATATTATGGAAAGGATAGTGATACAAATGGCAAGAAACCTAAGTTACAATCTTAAAAGAGTTGTAGCCGGTGTGTGCGCGGTTATGATCGTAGCCGGCGCAGCACCATTGAAGCCCTTGGCCGACATCGTCAATCCGGCGATCAGCGCAAGTGCCGAAGCGCCTTCCACCGGAGAAACCGGGGTCAAGGTTAATTCCAAAGTTACGCTCACGGGTACGGGTACGGCTGAGGATCCGTATCTCATCGGCTCTTACGAGGCTCTTAAAGCCTTTGCGGGAGACGCAGCCACTTATTCCGGCAACCATATCAAGCTGACCGCTGATATTGTGTGCGGAGAATCCTCCGAAGAAACGCTGGAGACTGTACACATCTATAGGCCGATAACCGTTGATTTGAATAACTATAATTTTACTGCTAAGGAGATCATATCCTCAAATGACGTAACGGTTCGCGGTGAAGGCAAAGTTACATCAAAAATAACAGTTACAAGCGGCACCTTCACTATCGAGGGCGGCGAATACACCGAATCGCAAATGCCGATCTATTTACAGAACAGCGGAGCTACCCTCAATATCACCGGCGGCACATTCAAAACTTCGATATCAGGCACCGGAATCCTCAATATCTCCGGAGGCACTTTTTGTGAGCCGATAGTAACCGGGAACATAAACATCAGCGGCGGTACGTTTATGTATTTTCCCGAAGGCAGTACGCTGCTTGACGGCTACGGCATCAAGGAAGTGTTAGTTCAGGGAGAGACTTATTTTAAGGTCCTCCCGAAAGCTACAATCTCAGATCTCGCTGCATCTGCCGAAACTGTCTATACTCATCAGCCTCTGATAGCTCCTGTAACAGCAGAGGGCGGCACGGATGTATTATACCACCTCGGCAACGGCGAATGGTCGTATGATATCCCGACAGTTGATGAACCCGGCCCTTACACCGTATATGCGCAGGTCATCGGCGATGACAGCCATGCGGACAGCGATGTAAAGAGCATTTATGTACAGGTTGAGAAGTCACGCGCGGCGGTAACTCTTAAGCTTGAAGAGGGCAGTTTCGCTGTTGACACAAGGCCCGAAGGCGTTACCGATAATGGAGACGGCACCTATAGCGTTGAAGCCGGAGCAACACTTGACATCTATTCCAACTACTACAACAGAAACGACGCTGTGGCTGCTTTTGATGCTGACGGCAACCTTGTTGAAATATCCTACACCAACAGCAAGAAGTTCCTGAAAGATTTCAACGAGTTCGCGGACACCGATTACAAGAACCTGTTCTCTCTTGAAGTGCCCGAGGGTATAACAAACGACACCCCCTACACGATCAAGCACATTCACGGCTTCAAGGCGCCCTACAACAAGGACAACGGCGCTTCGCTCTACACAAAGTGCGAGACCGAGAATGGCGCCGAGGAGGTCTATATCGCCAAGCTCAAGGCCGACGGCCAGTACTACTACGGCGATACCCCGAGCTATGACACGGACGTTGAGCTGAGCGCTTCTTCCGAGGGTCTTACTATCCAGAAAGGCACCCTCAGATTCAAGAAGGTCGGCAAGGACGATTATCTTGATCACTTTGAAGCCCCAGGCAGCTACATCGTAGAGGCAAGCGTTATCGTAAACGGCACCACCTACTTCCTCACCAAGGAGGTAGAGTATTCCGCGCGCCCTGTTGACAACGAGAGCATCTCGTTCTACTACAATAATACAAAGCTTGAGGTCGTAGACGGCAAGGTGACAGTTCCTGTTACTGATGTTTATGACAAGACTGAGCACGCTGCCCCCGTGCTTACGCTCAAGACCGAGATCGACGACGAAGAGCAGACCCTTTATGTGGGCAGAGATTACACCGTTGAAGGAAATGCCGCACAGGTCAACGCAGGCGTATATGAATACACGATAAACGGCGTGGGCAATTACAGCGGCTCCATTCCGGTAGAGTGGAGCATCGACAAGGCAGAGATGGATGTTTCCATTGCCGGAACAAACCCTGTCTATGACGGCGAAATGGTCAACCTCGACTTTATGGGCTCAGGCAACACCGACTTTACCGTTACCGACCCTCAGGACGTGTTCGGCGAGCAAGGCTCGACAGTAACGGCGAAAGCAGTCAATCATCTGAATCAGGAGTTCCTGAATCAGAACGGCGGCGTTGTAACAGACCTGAGTGCACAGAACAACGGCATTATTGCATCTCCGGGTACTTACTATGTGCCTATGTGTACACATGAAACATCAACACGCAAATATTTAACCAATGTATATTATGACGGTGGCTATAATACTATCCATAATTACAATACCTATACCGTCAACGCCGACGGCAGCCTGACATACAAGCAAGAAGACGGCACGACTGTTACCCGCGCTCTGCCGGAAGGCAAGCTCTGGAAGTGGAGAAACCACAACGGCTGGGATAATAATATAGAACTTGTCAAAGCCGTGTATGACAACTACGACCTCACAAGCGCAGGCAGACAACAGCTTGAGGTTGTTATAACTTCCCCCAACTATAAGGATAAGACTATTATTGTTGATTTCTCTATCAGAGCGCGTAAGGTGACTATCACTCCGACCGCAGATCAGAAGACGACCTACGGCACGGCAGCGCAAACTCCGACCTACACGATCGAGCAGGCTGGCTCCGGCAATACCGGACTTCTTGCAGGCGACACCGTTGCTGCACAGGGTCTGCTGACGATAGAGGGCTATAATACCGATGATATCAACGCCAACAATGCCGGCACCTATGATTACAACTTTGCAGGATCCGATATTAAGTTAGAGGACGGCTTGGTCAAAAAAGAGGTCGGGACGCCCAGCGGAAGTCACTATTATACTACGGCCATGCATATCAATTACAGATATGGTTCCACGGTACAGATCTATACTCCTGAAGAGATCGGCGCAAACGATCAGATAAACAGCATAGCGCTTAGTCTTAATTCAAAAGGTGATAAGGATATAAAGAATAAATTCAAGATCTATCTGTGCGATACGACCGCTACCGATCCCGCAAATGCCGATGTCAGAGCCAACCTCAAGGAAAGCATGACCCTTGTGTATGACAATACCGATACCGAAGGCCATCAGTTTGAAAAGGGCTGGAACACATTTGTGTTTGATACGCCTTTTGTTCACGACACCGAAAAGAATCTGGCAGTTATAATTGTCAATCAGACCGGAGCTTATACACCGAGTTATAGCTTCGATAATAGCGAAGGCCCCCGTGCGTATGGTTTCTACAGTGACAGACCGGAGCACCATGCAGACGATATAACTACTACAGAGTCAGCTAATGTAAATAATTCATTAAGACCGTTGATACAGATCGGTGTACCTGCTTCAAAGGCTTCCGGCAACTACGAGCTTGTTATCGACAACACGCAGAAGTTCACTGTTGAGAAGAAGACCATTAATCCCTCGATGCTTGAGTACAAGGTGCCCTCAAATCAGGGTCAGGTCGCCGCATACTATGACGGCCAGGCGCACGCTGTTACGATCGGCACCGCGCGTGAAGATGAACCGCTCAATCTTGAGACCGACATCAACCTGATCGAAGGCGCGGTAGAAGTCGACGGCGCGACACAGAACAGCACCTTGGCTGCGACCAACGCCGGCAAATACTATGTATACTTCAAGCTTAACCCGGACGGCAACTACGCCGATGCCGAGGACGGCCAAAATGTATACACCGACAGCGAAGGAAATAAGTTCTATTCGATACCCGGCCACTGGAAGATCGGCGGCGCTAAGTTCTCGAAGATCAAGCTCTCAAAAGATAACTCACCCTACACCGGCGAGGTTATCGCGGATCTCCATGACGATTTCGCGACTTCCGCGGTCACGGTCTACGGTATTCAGACAGCAGGCGTGGACACTCCCGAAAACCCCCAGGACGATGTATTCGAGGAGCTGAACCTTGACGAGCATTACACCCTTTCGATCTACAAGACCGAGAAGACCGACCTTGCCC
The DNA here is from genome assembly GCA_946533615.1 of uncultured Clostridia bacterium. GTDB lineage: Bacteria > Bacillota > Clostridia > Oscillospirales > Ruminococcaceae > FB2012. Next base: position 3,360 of record CAMNBY010000120.1, on the reverse strand, counting down.
AGCTTACTGAGGACGAGCGTGTTGAATCCATTAAGGACGTAGGCACCTACCTTGTTGTTGCAACAGCCAAGGACGGCACTAACTACAGCGGCTCTATCGCAGCTGTGTTCACTGTAGGTCAGGGCACTGTCTCCGAGGACAGCTTCAGGTTCCAGCCGGAGAACGATGTTTACGACGGCAAAGCCAGGAATGTTGTAGACTTCACGCTCGAGCCCGCTAAGCCTGAACCCAACGCAGTTGAAGCCGAGATAGTAGAGGACTTTGACTCTGATCCCACTAAGTTTGTCCAAGGCGTTAAGTTCTACAAGATAGATACTGACGGACAACTGGCTTCCGGTGACATTGTTGCTCCCGGAACGAGCTACACCTACGAGAACGGCACAGCACTTACTGTGAATTATGATGTTGAATATCCTCCTGTCAACAACGATTACTCAGCAAAGACAGAGATAACCGTAAGCGAAGACAACGCGCTGACCTTTACCCTCGCAGACGGCCACACAGAGACATTTGAAGCCCCTGCCGGCTATGTTTGGAAGGTCGAGGACTACAGTGTAGATTCTGAGGGCAAGACGCACTTGGAGTTCTCTCTGGCCGAGATCAGCTCGCTTGAAGAAATTGATACGGTCAAAGATGCCGGCGCCTATATTGTAAAGTATACGCTCGGCACCGAAAAGGTCAAGAGCATAGAGCTGTACGATACCTTCGTTATCAAGAAGAGAGACGTTACCCTGACGGCTACTACCGACAAGGAAAACAACACCAAGGAGTTCCTTGGCGAGCCCGCGAATCTTAAAGCCGAGCTTTCCGAGTTCGACGCGGAAGACAATACGGGCGTTGTTTCCGGTGATAAAGAAACCCTGCCTTGGAGCGATTTTCTTGTTCTGATAGACAGCGACGGCGTTCCCGGCCTTGACGAGATTCATCGTCCTGTCGGCACCTACGAGATCAATGCTTATCCCGATTGGGAAACTGCTGACGAAGCTCTCGCTGACCAGTTCCGCAACTACAACATTACCGTTGTGCCCGGCACCTACACGGTAACTCCTTACGACCTTGAAGCGCATAAGGGCGATTATACTGTTACGCTCGATCCTTCGGTAGACGAGGACTTTGACGGAGATAATGGTGTTCCGTTCTTCACCTACAACGGCAGCAAGCACGGCGTTAAAGTAACTAAGATTACAGTGCCCATTGATGAAAATAGAGGGTTCAATCTGTTAGCAGGCCGTGACTTCTCTATCGGCGGCACAAAGGTCGCTAAGAACGCCGGTGACTACAGCGTGCAGATCGTCGGCGAGGGCAACTTCACCGGCACATATCTCGCAGAATGGAAGATCGCGAAGGCTCAGAACACTACAGCAAGTGTAAAGTACGGAGATTCCGAAGCCACCAGCGATAATATGACCGTCTTCAGTGATACCTACAACGGCAAGACTATCGCAGACAAGATCAAGGTCAATGTGGGCAACGGCGGTTCGGACTACACGGTAGAGTACTTCCGTTATGACAGCGCTACTGATTCTCATATCCAGGTAACGGAAGAGGACACCAAGAACGCAGGCTCATATGATGTATTAGTTACTATCCCCGAAACGCAGAATTACGCCGAGACAAATATCGAATTCCTGTTCGATGTGTACAGGCGAGAGGTCGAGGTCGGCAGTGTCAATCTTGAAAAGACCTCCTGCGCCTACGGCGAGGAGATCCCGAAGATAACAGGATTTGAATTCACCGGCGAGCAGCAGCCTCTTGCAGAAGACCTTGAGCAGCTCACAGCCGACTTGATCTCCAGCTACAAGTACGATGAGGACCACAAGTGCTACAGCTTTGATTCTGCTCTGTTTGAGGCGACAGCTTCCTACAAGAATTACTTTATAGCCGACCTTCCCGACAGCGCCGAGATCACCTTTGAGAGCGCAAGCATTGAAAACGCAGTTGTAACGACCGCCAAGCTCGCACTCAAGGCAGACGGCTGGACGAACCTCAACAGCGGCGTCGTAAAGGTAGAGTACACAATGCCCGACGGCACAGTCAAGGAGCTTGTAGAAGGCACAGACTTTGAGTTCTTCGATGACTACAGGACCAAGAACGTCGGCACCTACCCCATTATCCTCGAAGGAAAGGGCGACTTCACCGGCGAGATTGAGGTTGAGGTAGAGGTAGCTGAGAATGTATACAATGGCTCAAGAGTAGCCTCGTATCAGTCCTATGACAATAATGGACGCATATTCTTTACTCTGTTCTTTGACGATATTGCTGATTCAGACGCTGAATTTGGAGTATTGCTTTATAGGGACGAAGCTCCGATTGGCGGCGATGGATTACTCACTGTAGATAATCCTAATGTAACAAAAGTTACCAAAAACGATAACCTTTGTTCTGTTGTTGCAAAAGATATCGGATACGGCGTAACTGTCAGAACCTATAGGTATGATAATGGACAAATTCACTATGGTGAACAGATTACTGTACATTATGATGAACTGATTGCTGAAGAGCAGAGAGTTGGTCCTCAGTCTAATGTCATTGTTTGCGTAAAAGCTGATAATGAAAGAAGAATACATTACACGGTCAACTTTACTAATAAGACTAATAATGAAAAACAATTCGGAGTTCTTCTTTACAGAGAATCAGACGCTAAAGATGTGGTACTAACAGTTGATACTGAGGGAGTTGTAAACACATCTAAGACAGACAATGTTGCTTCATTCCGTGCCAAAGATATTGGTTACGGTGTTGCTGTGAGAACATATATGATTGTTGACGATAATATCATATATGGAGATCAGGTCTACACTAAGTATGATGAAATTGAAAGCTTAACTGTCGAATCTTTATTCTGATTTGAGTGTGTAGTTAAAAAGGAGGATAAGAAGAATGGTTCAATACACTGGGATTGAAATAGAGGTTATTAGTTTTAGTTCGGAAGATGTTATAGTAACTTCTGTTACTTGTGAAAACGTCGAAATAGTTTGTGAACTTGACTAATCACTCGGCAGGCAGCCCCCCGGCTGCCTGCTTTTTTTCTGCCGCACCGCAGGCCGTACAAAATAAGGAGCAATAATAAAAGAGCTATCCGATCCAAATACGAATCAGACAGCTCTTATTTTTTCAGTCAGTGTTTTTCGCTGTTAACGGCTTTTGGCGTGTTTACGCCCTGTTTTTCGGGGGGGTTACTCCCACTCCCCAGATTTCGCCCGATGCTAAACAAATTTGTTTGGGCAATTTGCGCCCAGGTATCTCAGTTATACATTTTGCTCTGTACTATACTGCCCACTGATGCCGAGTTATCATTTTATTAGCGCCATGATAACAAAAGTAAGCGACTTATAGGAGAATATGTGCCCGGTGGCTTGC
>CAMNBY010000119.1 GCA_946533615.1 uncultured Clostridia bacterium | reverse complement strand
ATGAACTTCTCGCCCTTTTGGGACTTGCCTGCAATGTCGAGAACGCCCTTGTCCTCGTAGGCCGCCACCTGATTAGCAAAATCCGAAAGCTGGTTCACCGTCATGTCGCTCACCATGTAGTCAGAGGTCATGCCGAGCAGGTCGAAGAAGAAGTTGCTGTCAGAGTTCAGCTTCTTTACGGCAAGCTCGCGCCAGGCCTTGATGTAGGTCTTCTGCCGCGACATACGGTTGACGTTGGTCTTGTCTGCCACCGTCGCCCTGCCGCGGACGAAAAGCTCGGCCTGCTCTGCGTTGAGCTTCACGGTCTCGCCGACAGCCATCTCGGGGTGAGCCTCGCCGAAGTCGTCCTCGATCGTAACCGTCACGCCGCCCACGGCGTCGTTGGCGATGCCGATAGCAGGGATAGAGAACGAGGCGTAGTGGTCGATGTCCAGCTGATAAAGCAGTTCGGAAACGGCTCTGACCTGGTTTCGGCAGCTGTCCTCTGTGCCCGACCCGTAGGTGTGAGCGAGGGCGATCTGCCCGTCCGACCAGCGCACAAAGGTGCCCTTTATGCTAAGCACAGGCACCTGAGCCATCGTGTCGCGGTTGATCGCAAGCGACCTGTAGCTGCCGTCGCTGTGGTCAAGTGCCACGACAAGCAGAAAGTCCGCCACGTCGTCGTTGCGGTAGCTCTCGGTGCTTTCCACTGTGCCGTCGTTGTCAACGCCCATCAGAAGAATAGTTTCAATATTCTCCTTCTTGGCGTAGGTCTTGCCGTTCACCTGAATGGTGTTTTTTTCGTCAACAACAATATTCTCAGCAGACGTATCCGCCTGCTGAGAATCGTTCAGCTCCTTATTAACTTTTCTTTCGGCCAGCTCGGCTATAACGTAGACCGCTGCAGCAGTCACGCACAAAACGGCTGACACGATAAGCAGGCGGAAGACAGGTGTCTTCCTGCCGTGTTTTCGGGAACCGCTCATAGTTTTTCTCCTATGATATTAGTTCTTCTTTGCACGCTTAACGAGCACGATGCCGCCAACTACTGCTACAGCAGCAGGGATAGCATAGAGCAGGCCGTTGGTAGTACCTGTGCTGGGCGATGTACCACCGTTGCCGCCGTTGCCGCCATTTCCGCCTTCGGGCTGGCTGTCGGGCTTGCTGGTGTCAGCTGCCTTGTCAGTGTAGAAAGCGAAGGGGCTGAGGGTGCTAACGTTGATCGTGACCGCGCCATCGGCTTCGTTCTTAGTAGGATCCTTTACGAGCTCCCAGCCAACGAACGAATCGTGCAGGATAGCCTTAGCGTCATAGTTCTCGGTCTTCAGTGTGAAGGTGATGTTCTCTGCATCCTGGTAGGGCTCCTTTGTATCTGCATAAACTATGCAAACATCTACCAGCTCTGCGCATTGAACCTCGGGGTGGAGAGCATCGAAAGCGTCCTGATCAGCAGCGTTTACAAAAACGATCTTATCAGCATTAACGTCCTTCTCAGCTTCCTCGAGCATGCTCTTGATAGTATCATTAACTGCACTGTCCTTCTCGGAGAGAGGTGTAACGATCATTTCAAGTCCCAATTCCTCGAGGCCGTCAAGATCATAGTCCTTACCGTCGATAGTCACTGCTGCATTAATGATGCGGTCAGAAGACTCGGGTGTCACACTGGGAACGAAGTCTGCGTCCTCCTCAGCTGCGAATGCAGGCATAGCCGCTGCTACTGCTACAATGCAGGATGTCAGAAGGCACGCCAGTTTCCTCTTCATAATAACATTACTCCTTTCATAAGATTTTATCAGCGCATACGCGCCAATACCAAAAAGCGATTTGAATAGTCGCCTTTTAAGCAGGTCTCAAGCACCAACACCTTGTCTCCGAACTCGGGGGCGTCCTCGGGTCTGAGAATGCTGTTGATGTTCCGCGATTCGAGTATCTCCTTGATAAACTTATCAAAGACCTCTTTTTTGGTGAAATCATTGGTGTTCACCAGATGCACGTCGCTGTAGGGCAGCGCCGCGAACACGCGGTAGGTTCGCGTTTCCGAGGGAAGATAGAGGATTATGTCCTTGCTCTTCTCAAAGGTCTCGGGGTCTGTAAAGATAGTTTCAAGCTGGCCGAACCACTGGCCGTGGCTTATATCGTGTCCGTAGATGACCGTAAGGGGATCGTTGAAATCTCTGTTGTTGCAGAGCTCGATATAGGCTGCGCCGTAGATGCTTTTCTGGCCGCTGAAATTTCTTTCAAGGTAATAGGTGTCGTCCTCGGGGTGCTGCGCTATCGGGAAGCTCATATCCGTGTTCGGGATATCCAGCCACGCGCAGGCATCGGGGTTTCGCTCCTGCAGCTTGTCGAAATCGACGCTGTAGCGATAGGTCACATCGCCGCTTATCGTCGTCGAGTCGTCGTCCTCTGTCGGACCCGGCCGAAGGTCGCTGAAGCCGTCGTTCTCGCTCATCACCTCTTCGCGGAGCTGAGAGTTGTCCGATTCGGCCTTTCTTATCTGATACTGCCGCGAGATCAGCTCATACATAAAGTATCCCGCCAGTGCAAACAGCACAAACGCAGCAGCAAGCATAAGCTTCTTTTTCATTTTCGGTTACTTCTTGCCCGACTTGCCTGAGGTAGTGGTCTTGCCCGCATTCTCGTAGCCGTAGCCGTAATAGCCGCCGTACTTGCCATACTTTCCGTATTTGCCGTACTTTCCGTACTTGGAGTTGCCCGAGTACTGGCCGTTGTACACAAAGCCGAGGATCTTTGCATCGGCAATGTTGAGCTGTCTTATAGCGTCCTTGACGGCGTTCTTGTCGGTGTATTCGTGGCGCACCACAAGGATAATGCCGTCGATGACCTTAGACACCACAATGGCATCGGTAACTGCGGTGACAGGCGGCAGGTCGAGGATAATGTAATCATACTTCTCGCCCAACAGCTTGAGCATCTGCTCGAACCTTGCGGAGCCCAGCAGCTCCGAGGGATTCGGGGGGATGTCGCCCGCAGGGATTATGTCGAGACCGCCGAAGGCCTCGTAGTTCACGGCTTCGATGATGTCGTTCACCGAGCCAGTGAGTATATTTGAAAGTCCGGGCCGCTTTGAGCAGCCGACTTTACTTGCAACAGTCGGAAGTCGCAGGTCGCAGTCGATGAGTATCGCCGACTTGTCCGCCTCGGCAAGTGCGTGACCTATAGAGCACGCCACGAAGGATTTTCCCTCGCCCTTGACCGAGCTTGTTATGCCGACCACCTTGGCGCTTTCATTTCCCGCAAACGAGAGCATAAGGTTCGTTCTCGCAACGTTGAAAGCCTCCTTGGTGTGGAAGTCGTATTCGGCCTCCTGCTTCAGTATTCTTTTTATGTGGTTCGAGCCCTTTCTGAATCTTTCATTGAGCTCTCGGTTCTTTTTCTTTTCAGCCATGCCCTTGCTCACCTCTCTTAAAGCTTCATTTCACTCAGCCTTCGCCGTTGTCGCTGACTACGGGTACTACAGAGAGCAGCGGTATGTTCTCGTACTCTTCCAGCAGGAAGCTTTCGGAGTGGATGGTGGTATCGAGCATATATCTGATTATCACTATCGCACAGGCGATCACAAAGCCGATCAGCGCACCGATGAGTGCGTTTCTTTTATAGCTCGGCGAAACATAGCTCTTGGGGGCTATCGCATCGTCAACTACCTTAACGGCGCTGCCGTCCATGATGTCCTTGATCCTTTCGGGAAGGACCTCAACGATAGTGTTCGCGATCTTCTTGGCCTCGTTGGGGTCATCTGAGGTGACGATAACTCTGAACACCTCGGTGTTGTCCACGGTCGCGGTGGTTATCATGTTGCCGAGCTGGGTGTAGTTGTAGTCCAGCCCTGCTTTTTCTATGACCTCCTCGAGGGTCGTTCTTGATTTCAGTATTACCGAATAGGTATTTGCAAGGCTTTTGGAAGCCGTCAGGTCTGAGAGATTGATCTTTGTGCTGCCCACGTCAAGCGACGAGGTGTTTACAAAAAGCATCGCGCTTGCCTGATACTTGGGCGTCACGAAGCACACCGTATAGATGAGCACCAGAACTGCGCCCAGCACCGTGGCGATAACGATACCGAAGAGGTTCTTCCACAGCACTCCGATCAGTTCAAGAAGATCTATTTCCTGTTCCTTGTTTTCATTCATGTTTAACAGTGGACCCTTTCCAACATTGGATACGCATATTGCGGATCGTTTTTCGGAATGCAGCTTGTTCACAATTTGTCTGCATTTAAGCAGAGATTACTGCACCAATATACGATACTATCTTATATTAAATCACATTTAAGCGCCGCTGTCAAGCATCTTTGTGATTTTCGGCAAATTATACAATTATTTACGCTGTCAATGACCTATTTGGACAAATTATTAAAACGTTTAAGCTGCGTATTTCCAGTATTTTCCGAACGTTGGGAGCGGGCTCAGCACTTGTAATCCAGCTCGAACTCTGTAAACTCGCCGGTGACGCTGCCGACGGCGTACATACCGAGCATTACGCCCGTGAAGCCGCCCGACACTTCGCTGGTGAGGTACTTTGCGTAGCCGTAG
>CAMNBY010000118.1 GCA_946533615.1 uncultured Clostridia bacterium | reverse complement strand
GAAAAGCAAGGAGCTGCGGGCTGTGCAGACAGCGGCGGATATGATTCTCGACGACAGCCCGACCATCGTGCTGGATGCAGGACACGGAGGCGCCGACGGCGGCTGTGTCTCGGTGAACGGCATTCCCGAAAAGGGCATAAATCTTTCGATAGCGACGACCGCAGGAGGCCTGCTGCGGGTGCTTGGCTATAACGCCATCCTGACCCGAGAGCGCGACGAGTCGATACACGACAGCGGCACCGACGGCCTTGCGGCTCAGAAGCGCTCGGACATGAAAAACCGCCTCGCGATCATCAACAGGGATGACGCGGCGGCGGCTGTTTCGATCCATCAGAACCAGTTCACGGACGAAAAGTATTACGGCGCTCAGATGTTCTACAAGGCCGAGGACCCCGACAGTGAGGCTCTCGCCGAGAGCATCAGGCAGGAGATAGTTTCCCGCTTGCAGCCCGAGAACGAGCGCGAGCTGAAGCCCGTGGGCGACGAGCTGTATCTTATCCACAACGCCGAGTGTCCTGCGGTGATGGTGGAGTGCGGGTTCCTCTCAAACCGCGAGGAGGCCGCAAAGCTTGAGACCGCCGAATATCAGCAGCAAGTGGCATTCTGTACGGCTCTGGGCGTTATCAGGTTTGCAGGCTGCGGCGAATAAAGGGCGAGAGCGCCTTTCCGAGGGAGATGTAGACCGCGGCGCCGATAAGTGTCTGTACCGTGTAGAACGGCGCCTGCGCTATCGCCGAGCCGAAGGCCGCAGACAGCGACCCGCCTGTCATGATGGCGGCCTCGTAGAAGCTGTAGCCGAAGACGTTCAGCAGTAGCGCGGGTATCAGCCCCAGCAGGTTCCTGCGGCAGACGATCTTCTCCGAGCGGCTTGAAAAGCACAGCGCCGTGAGGGCTTTAAGCACCACCGTTGCAGGCAGCCAGACGGCCATGCCGCTCGTAAGGTCTGCGAGGCCTGCGCCCACAGCTCCTGCGGCAGCTGCCGGCAGCGCAGGGAGCGTTGATGCCGCAAGGTAGATAAAGCCGTCTCCTGCGTGTGTGTAGCCCAGCCCCGTCGGGATATGGACAAAGGCGGTAAAAATATAGATCAATGCGCAAAACAGCCCCGAAAGCGCTAATCTGCGAGTCCTGATGTCGGTCATGGCAAAAGCCTCCTCTGTGTTGTTACACGAATTATAACGCACGGGAGAGGCAAAAGTCAAATCGCGGAAAAGCACCGGGCAAGGCGGCCGCCTTTGTACATCACGCACAAGCAGCCCGTTCATAAAGCTCGCGCAGCTGTTGAAGCTGCACAAGAGATCCGGAGCGTGATGCGCAGCCGGAGATCGTCTTCGTCAGAATAAACAAACAGCCGCCCGGGGTGTGCAGCCTCGGGTAGCTGTTTTGCTGAATTTTCAGGGCTATAACACACGAGCCTTGCGGTGCTGCCTTAGTTTACTCTTTCTCCGCCGACCCAGACGGCAACGGGGGAGCTCATGACCTCGAAGGGGTTCGCGCCCGAGGGGAAGAGCACCAAATCCGCCCTTTTGCCGACCTCTACGGAACCAACAAGGTCATCTATGCCTGCAAGCTGTGCGGCAGTGATCGTGACTGAGTCCAGCGCCTTGCCGAACGGAAGGCCGTGCTTGATGCAGACCCCGACGCTTATCGGCAGATACTCTATCGGTATCTCGGAATGGTCGGTGCAGACGGCGACTTTCACTCCTGCCCTGTCAAGCAGAGCTGCGTTGGCGGGCGTGATGTTCGCAAGCTCGGGCTTGCAGGCATCGCACATTATCGGACCCACAACAGCTCCTGCGCCCTCGGCCGCCAGCTCGTCGGCGATGAGATGTCCGTCGGTGCAGTGTATCAGCAGATAGTCAAGGGAAAACTCCTTCGCGATGCGGACAGCCGTGAATATGTCGTCGGCTCTGTGGCAGTGGAAGTGAGCCTTCAGCCTGCCCTCGAGCAGGGGGATAAGCGCCTCGCTCTGCATATCAAGCTCTGGGCTGTCCTCGTCCTCTGTCTCGGCGCGCTGCTTGTCGCCGAGGTAGCGCTGCGCCTTTGCCAGCGCCTCGCGTATCATGGCGGCGATAGCCATTCTTGTGCAGGGAGTCTCGCTGCGGTCCATGTAGGTCATTTTGGGGTTCTCGCCCATGGCGAACTTCATGCCCACCTTCCGCAGCAGCATTTTGTCGATGCGTCTGCCGCTGGTCGATATGGCGCAGATGTCTCCTGCCACGGGATTCATCGAACCGGGAGAGACCACGACCGCCGTGATGCCTGCCTCTCTTGCCTTGGCGAAGCTGACGTCGAGGGGGTTGATGCCGTCAAGGATATGCAGCTTGGCGGAGACCGGCTCGCTCTCCTCGTTGAAGTCCTCGCCCTCGGCGCCTGTGCCGCCGGTGGTAAGGCCGAGGTGAGTGTGTATATCGACAAACCCGGGATAAAGCGCCGCACCGCAGGCGTCGAAGCACTCGCCCGAGAGCTCGGGCGTACCCTGCCCGACCTCGGTTATCCTGCCGTTCTCGAAGCGCACAAAGCCGTTTGCGATCGTCTCGCGCTCCCTGTTCTGTGTAAATATCTCAGCGTTATAGATTATCATTTTTGTTCCTTTCCGCTATCTGTGGTCCAAAGCATCGGGGCTCTCCCCGTAGTTTTATTTTAGCACAGATATGCGGGAACGTCAAGGTTTTGGGGAGAAAGAAACAGCCGCCCGAGGGACGGCTGTTTTCTGTTCACTCCCCGGACATCGCCGAATACGAGAGCTCGGCGGCTTCGGGGGAGATGTTGCAGCCCATTCGCCAGCAACGGCAAAGCGACAGCGCCTTGTCGAGCAGCGCAAGCAGCCTGTCCATATCCTCTTCCTCGAGGACGCGGAGGGTCTGGCGGATGATCTCGGGCAGAGCCTCGGAAGCATCTATGCGCCGAATAGAATTCTTCTCCGAGCGCTCGATAAAGCACACGCCCTGCAAGGGGACGCACCTGTTTTCGTTGAGGTCGCTCTTGCCGCTCCAGGGGGTGCCCCACGCAAAGAGCTGCCCGTCTGCGAGCATCACGGCGGGCTTATCGTCGTTGAGGATATAAGCCCGATCTCCGAAGCGCCGCAGCCAGAGCTGTGTGTGGGTGGACTTTCCCGTGCCGCTGTCGGCAGAGAACAGATACGCCCTCCCGTCCACGACCACGGCCGAGGAATGCAGGAAGAACCCGCCGAAGCCGAGCAGCGCCCGATAAAACGAGAACGCGCTTGACATGACCTCGCAGTTCTCCTCGCTCATACGGGGATAACGCTCGTGGTAGTATTCAAACTTTTCTTCATTAAAAGGCAGTACAAGGCGCGGCTCTGCCTGGAAGTCGCAGCGGTACTTCTCAGCCAGCTGCTGCATTCTCGGATAGCGGAACTCGGCCAGCACGTCCAGCCCGCAGATATTGTACTTTTTAATGTGATCCATCGCGGCTCCCATCAGTCAACGGGTATCAGCGGCCCCCAGTCGAGGCCGTCGTCAAGGATTATCTCCTCGCGGGTGGTGCCTTTGGACTGCTCTCCCGAGGGCTGCTGCTCTTCGGGTGTGGTGCCTGCGGGCTTTTCGCTGCCTGCGGGAGCTTCTGTGCCGGGCTTCATGCCGCCTGCTGTGGTTGACTTACCGCCGCTTTTCGTGGTCGAGGCGGGCTCGTCCGAAAACTCGAAGGAATCCCCGTCGGGGGTCTTGTTGTCACGGCCTGCGGAGGCTGATTTTTTGGTAGTTCCCGCTGCGGGCTTTTCGGAGCCGCCCTTTTTAGTTGTATCGGAGCTCTCGGGGGAGCCGCCTGCGGCTGTGGTCGCTGCGGGAGCTGCGCCGTCGGGAGTCTTTGCTCCTGCTGCGGTCGTGGTCTTGCCGCCCGAAGGCTTGGAGCCGCTTTCGGTTTCTTCGTCGGTGAACTCGGCCTCGTCAAAATCGGCGCCGTCGCCGTCATCGCCGTTATACGCTCCGCCCTGCTGCATTCCGCCGCCGCTGCTGTTTTCGGCCTCGGAGGAAACAGGCGCGGTGCCTTCGGCCTGTGATGCGCTGTCCGCGGCGGAGCTGTCCTTATTATCGCCGCAGCCGTACAATCCGAGCACAGCCGCCGCCAGCAAAAGACAAATATATTTTTTCATCAAAGATCTCTCCTTGGGGTCTTATCAAAAACGGCAGGCACTGTGCCTGCCGCTTGGGTGTGTTTAGCCGTTGAGGTTGTTGCTGGTTTTGAAATCTGCTGCATCTCCCTCATTATTATTAGGATCCTGTATACCGCCGGTAGGATCCAGCATGACCGATCTTGCCGGCGTGAATTTGATTATTTCTATTTCGGGCGCAATATATGTTTTTTTCATTTTTATTCTCCTTTGATCTTCAATCGGTTTAATAGAACATTTTGTATTCAATATCAAGCCCGCAGGGCTTGTTATC
>CAMNBY010000117.1 GCA_946533615.1 uncultured Clostridia bacterium | reverse complement strand
TTGAATAAATAGCCTCCTTGACCATGTCGGTGGTCGGTCTGACCTCCTCGCCTTCAAGGGTGCGGAGCTTCATGCCCCTTGCGCGGCCTGTGATAACTCTCATTCGGATACCTCATTCAAACGATATATCACTATTATACTATATAATTTCTTTTTTGTCCATAGTTTAGGCGAATTTTTTTTATAAATTATGGTTATCAGCATTTAGGGTCGCTTTTTGCCCTGCCGAAGTGAACGCAGAACAGCAGATGCTTTGACGGCTGCGCAGGACAAAATCTTGGCCTGCGCAGCCGCGTTCGTCAGATCATCTCCGGATTATCAAAACGGGTTTTCGGTCTTGTAGAGCATACCCTTCGGCTGATTGAAGCCGATGTCCTCGCAGCCGAGATAGCGGAAGACATTGTAGAGCGCCTTGCCGAAGTGACCGAAGGCCACAGCGCCGTGATGCGGGAAGTTCTTCTCGATAAGCACATGGCGGTAGAAGCGTCCCATCTCGGGGATAGCGAAGATGCCGATGCCGCCGAAGGAGCGTGTCGCAACGGGCAGCACCTCTCCGTGTGCGATGTAAGCGCGGAGCTTTGCGTCAGCCGTGGATTGCAGCCTGTAGAACGTGATCGCTCCGGGAACAATGTCGCCCTCGAGAGTTCCGCGCGAGATGTCGGGCTCGCTGTCGGGCTCGAGAGTGCGGTGCATTATCAGCTGATAGCTCATCTTAGAGCTTGTGAGCTTGCAGGAGGCGGTGTTGCCGCAGTGGAAGCCCATGAAAGTATCGTGCTGGGTGTAGCCGAACTTTCCTTCGATCTCCTCGCGGTAGATGTCGCCGGGAACGGAGTTGTTGATGTCAAGCAGGGTTACAACGTCGTCCGAAACGCAGGTGCCGATGTATTCGCTGAGGGCGCCGTAAATATCGACCTCGCAGGAAACGGGTATGCCCTTTGCGGTCAGGCGGCTGTTAACATAGCAGGGCACAAAGCCGAACTGAGTCTGGAACGAGGGCCAGCACTTGTTTGCAAAGGCGACATACTTCCTCTCGCCCTTGTGTGCGTCTATCCAGTCGAGCAGGGTCAGCTCGTACTGCGCAAGCTTGGGAAGTATGCCTGCCATTTTGTTGCCGTCGCCAAGCTCGCGCTCCATGTCGGCGATGACCTCCGGTATGCGAGGGTCGTCCTTGTGGTCGTTGTATGCCGCAAAAAGATCAAGCTCCGAGTTCTCCTCGATCTCAACGCCCAGATCGTAGAGCCGCTTGATAGGTGCGTTGCAGGCAAGGAAATCCTGCGGACGGGGGCCAAAGCTTATCAGCTTCAGGTCTCTAAGCCCGATGACGGCCTTAGCCACGGGAATGAACTCCGCGATCATCGCGGCTACCTCGTCGGGGGTGCCTACGGGGTATTCGGGTATGTAGGCCTTGATGTTCCTCAGCGCAAGGTTGTAGCTGGCGTTGAGCATTCCGCAGTATGCGTCGCCTCTTGCATCAACAAGAGCGCGGCCGCAGTCCTCCTCGGCTGCTGCCGCAAACATCACGGGGCCGCCGAATTTCTTTGCCAGCAGGGTCTCGCAGCTCTCGGGGCCGAAGTTCCCGAGGTAAACAACAAGCGCGTTAACGCCTGCCTTGTTCACGTCCTCGAGAGCCTCGAGCATTTCAAGCTCGTTCTCGACGGTTACGGGACATTCGTAGATCTCGCCGTATCTTGCGGCGTATTCCTTACAGACATTTGCCCTTCTCGAGGCGGAGAGGCTCTTGGGGAAGCAGTCCCTCGAAACAGCAACGATGCCAAGCTTTACAACGGGTGTGTTTTCAAACATGATACAGTCCTCCTTGGGATAAATTTCTTGTGTAATATTATACCACAAAGCGCCGCCCGTTGTAAAGACAAATACAAAAATTTTTGTAAGCTATTGAATTTGAAGGACAAGAGTGTTATAATATTTATGACCGAGGCCGCCGACGGCTCTCGGCACGATATAATAGGGGGTAAATATATATGTTTTGTAATAAATGCGGAGCCTCATTAGGGGAGAACGCAAGGTTCTGCCGCTCCTGCGGGGCACCGGTCGCTGCCGAAGCGCCCGCACCTCAGCCCGCAGATCAGTTCGTATCTTACCAAATTCCGCCGCAGGAAAACGCCGCTCCGCCTCAGCCCGACGGGACGGTCTATGCAGGCAATGCGCCCATCGACAACAGGGAAGCTGTTCAGCCGCAGTTTGAACAGCCCGCTATCCCTCAGCCCGCTCGCGAACAGCCGTATTACCCGCCCGAGGACGAGATAGAGAAGTCAATGGTGCTGCGGCTGCCTCCGCAGAACACGGCTGCGCCCTCGGAGCTGCCTCCGCAGTATACGACCGCAGCCTCTGTCAAGGGCTCGAACGTTAAGGGAAGAGCCTTCCTGTGGCTGCTTATCCTGTATATCCTCTGCGGGCTGCTCTTTGTTTCTTTCCTCGCAAGGTTCCTGACCTCGAAGACCTACATCAAGAGCGCCTTCAAGGAAGCCAGCAAAGAAGCCGCTAAGTCCGACGCTATAATTGATATGGTAGAAAAGAATTCCTCGCTCGACAGCGACGACATCGAGGAGATACTTGAAGACACTGACTTTTCAAAGCTGCTCACCAAGTACAGCGTGCAGATGACGACCTTTGTGTTCGAGGGCGGAAAGAACCCCAAGATCGACGCCGACGATATTATCGACGCCATCGAGGACAACGAGGACGAGATCGAAGATGTCATCGGTAAGCGCCTCAGCGACAAGGATTGGCGAAAGATCGAGAGCAAGTCCGAAAGCTTCGCCGACGAGTTCAACGACAAGTTCAAGGACATCAAGAGAGACACGGGCTTTGTTTTCAAAATCACAAGCGTAGTCGGCTCGGTATATTTCATGATCGGCGTGATCGCTGCAATGCTGCTGATACTTACAAGGCTTATCTTCCTGTACAGGAAGGACGGCTCGGGCGTTTACAGAGCCTTCCGCGGCTATGCGATCGTCTTTGCGATCCACGGTATCCTTGCGCTGGCTGTTTTCTTCGGCGTTCCGGCGATCATCTCGGGCATTGACGGAGATGCCGCAGGCGTTGCCGCCGCCGTTATCAAGCCGATGTTCAAGGCGCCGATGTATTCGGGCCTGATCTTCTTCGGAGTGTGCGTTGCTTCCATTGCGGCTGCCGTTGCTTTGAAGATCGGATATAACAAAAAAAGCAGACCTGCCGGTAATTGAATAAGCAGATCATCAGATAAATAATGGCCATTTGTTATCGCCGAAAGGTGATACCGAATGGCCATCTTCTTTTCTTGTCTGCGTCAGTGCTTGAGCGCCTCGGCAAGCTCCTCGCAGCGGGCATAGATGCGCGAAACGTCCTCGCCTATGAAATACTTGCCGTCCTCGTAGAGCACGCGGCCTGCGCACATGGTCAGCTTGACGTTCTGCTTCGAGCCGCTGTAGACGATGTTCTTCGGGATATTGTTGAAAGGCCTCATGTTCGGCTTGTCAAGGTCAAGCACCACAAGGTCGGCCTGCTTGCCCTCTGCGATGCAGTCGCAGTCGGGAAGCCCCATAGCCAGAGCCGAGCCCTTTGTCGCCGCCGTAAGAACCTTGTCTGCGGGCAGGGCAGATGCGTCCTCAAGCTTTATCTTTTGCAGGGCGGTCATCAGGAACATCTCGCGGAACATATCAAGGCAGTTGTTCGAGGCTGCGCCGTCGGTGCCGACGCCAAGTGTCACGCCCCTGTCGATGAACTTTGTCAGCGGAGCAATGCCGCTGGCGAGCTTTGCGTTGGAAGCGGGGCAGGTCACAGCGCTGACGCCGTGAGCCTTGAAGAGTTCGATGTCCTCGTCGCTGAAATGTACACAGTGGAAGCCCGTGCCGCCGTAGTCGAATATCCCGAGGCTTGAAAACAGGGCAGGAGGCGTCATTCCGTATTTGTCGATGCAGCCCTGTACCTCGCTGCGTGTCTCGGAGATATGCGTGCAGACGGGAGCCTTGTATTTACGGGCAAGGTCGGCGACGGCCTCCAGCAGCCCGCGTTCTGCGGTGTACTCGGCGTGGAAGCCGAGACGGAAGCTCACAAGCGGATCGGCGCCGTTGAATTTAAGGTAATTCTCTTCAAGCCTTTTGGCGTTATCGGCACTGCCGCTGACAGCGCCGCACATCACCGTCCGAAAGCCGCTCTCGACGTTCGCCTTGAAGTAATCGTCAAGCTCGAAATACATATCAAAGCTTGCGGTCATGCCGCTTGACAGGTATTCAAGGATCGCAAGCTTGGTGAACCAGTAGATGTCCTCGCCTTTGAGCTTGGCCTCCATCGGGAAGACCTGATCGAAGAGCCACGATTGCAGCGGCAGGTCATCGGCATAGCTGCGCAGGAAGGTCATTGCAGAGTGGGTGTGCGCGTTCTTGAACGATGGCATCAGCAGTCCGCCGTTCAGGTCGATCTCGCGCTCAAAGACAGCGCTTTTTAGCTGCTCGTCTGTCGGCACTCCTACAAAGATGATCCTGTCGCCGTCTGTCCAGACCTCTTTTTTCTCAGGTGCGCAGGATTCTTTCATGTCCATTACAAGGCCGTTTTTGAATCTAATCATTTCAGTTTCCTTTCCTTATATCAAGTCTTGCGAGCTCGGGGTGGAGCTTTAGTATCTCGAGCATATGCCCGATGTTGCCCTCACCCGCAAATCTGTTCATGTCAAAAAAGTTTTCTTCGAGGCTGACCCAAAGAAGCTCGTTCTCGTCGCCGCTCACGGGTCTTTCTTCTCTGAGCTGTCCCGCAAAGACATCGACAAAGCAGCCATCGCAGGGATAGTCAAAGGTCATCAGCCGCGTGAGCGTGATATCTCCGGGCGTCAGCCCTGTTTCTTCAAAAAGCTCGCGGCGAGCAGCGTCCTCCTTGGTCTCGCCCTGCTCTATCTTTCCGCCCACAAGGTTGAGCAGCCCCTTGTAGGGGTCACGGCGCCGCCTGCACATCAGCCACCGCCGTCCGTCCCTGTGAACGACTATGATACAATTATACCCCTGCATCAGTTGTCCTCAAGCTTCTTGAGCTCCTTGAACTCGTTCTTGTTGATGCGTCCCGAGGCCTCCTTGATTATCTCGACGTCCTTCTTGTCAACGGTGACAACGTTGTCGCTCTTGTCGATCTTTACCCTCAGCTTGCCGGTGAGGAGATTGGCCTCCTCGACAATTCCGCGTCCCTCAGCGGTCTTGACCACTGAGCCTGCCTTCGGCGTTGTTTTGTAAAGCTGCTCGTAGCTGTCCTGCTCGTATTTCAGGCAGCACATCAGGCGGCCGCAGGCGCCCGAGATCTTTGTGGGGTTAAGAGACAGCGACTGCTCCTTTGCCATTTTTATCGACACAGGCTGGAACTCGCCAAGGAAACGCGAACAGCAGTAAGGCTGGCCGCAGATACCGAGGCCGCCCAGCATCTTTGCTTCGTCGCGGACGCCTATCTGCCTCAGCTCTATCCTTGTGTGGAACTCGCCTGCCAGATCCTTTACCAGCTCGCGGAAATCGACTCTTGACTCGGCGGTGAAGTAGAACAGCAGCTTTGAGTTGTCAAAGGTACACTCAACGTCGATCAGGTTCATTTTAAGGCCGTGCTTTGCGATCTTCTGCTTGCATATTTCGAAGGCGTCCTTCTCGCGGCGCTTGTTGCGCTCGATGGTGTCGAAGTCCTTGCTTGTCGCAATGCGGATAACGGGCTTCAGGGGGTTCTGGAACTTGCTCTCGTCGATCTCGCGGTCAACGAGCACGACGCTTCCGCACTCAACGCCTCTCGCGGTCTCGACTATGACCTTGTCGTTTTCCTTTATTTCAAGACCGTGCGGATCGAAATAGTAGATCTTTCCGACCGATTTGAACCGCACGCCGATTATCTTCATCATGGGTATTTCCTCCTTGTGTTTTTTCTGCTTTCAGACAAAAAGCCTGTTCCTTAGCCTTGCGGTGAAGCTGTTCACCGTCAGGTTAAGGTTGCAG
>CAMNBY010000116.1 GCA_946533615.1 uncultured Clostridia bacterium | reverse complement strand
GGTACGGCGAGTCGAAGGCGGACGTCCTTTACAACAAGGGCAAGAAGATAGAAAAGAAGAGAGACAAGACCGATCAGAAGTTCGAGAAAAACCGCGACAGCGAATACGGCACCATGAGTACAGCCACCCGTCTTGCAGGCACGAGCTTGATCCAGACTTTGCGCATAAACAGCATCAACAAGAAATTACGGGCCGTCAGCGACGACGTAAACTTCTATCAGAACAGAGTTCTGCAAACCGTATCTGCGGCCTGCGACAGCATAGCGGCAGGCGCCTGATAATAGAAAGGAGAGATCATCATGTTCAGCGAAATAAGAAGCAGAAGATCAACAGGCATCATATTCTACATCTATCTTGCGGCCTCGGCAGTGCTGGTGATCAGCTCTGTGGTCATGGGCATCCTCGGCTACAGGATCTATCAGGCAAGCGGCGCCTTCCCCACGGGCGATTATATCTTTGAGTCCATAAAGAACGGCGCTGCCGACAGCATTCACAACACAGATTCAGCCATAGACTATATGGCCTCGTCTTTTGTGGCCGTCCTTGCGGGGGTGTCCTTCCTGCTTATCTTTGTGATCCACGAGATACTGACCTTTTCGGACTCACCCGTCGGATCGGCGGTCACACTTGTCGGAATGATCGGCTTTCTGATCGCGGCGCTGATACTTGACGGCAGACATGGGCTGGCTCACAAGGATCTGATAGTCGGGCTGACAGCTCTCGCATTTTTCGGCTGTGGGTTCGTGCATTTTGTTGTGCTCGGCAGCCCGAGGCTGTTCCTCTTCGGCGCCATGCCCGCACTGATAAGCCTCATTGCCGTTCCCGTGCTGGTAAAGGTCGCCATCGTCGGAGTTGTGCAGGCTCTCGGAACGGTGGTGGGTTATGCGATAGTCGGTGTTATGCTTTACGGTTTCCTCGTAACTCCCGTGTCCACGGCGGACGAACCCACCAAGGAAGAGAAGAGAAAGGCCAAGATCAAGAATGATATAGAAGCGCTTGACAGAAACTACTGCTCGCATAAGGACGCTCTCAGGAAGAAGCACCAGGGCGCTATCGGTTACTGCTTCGTTGACGACAAGGCAATGAATGCCTACCTGGATAAAAACCGCGCCGAGCGCGACAGGCTGATGGCAGAGCTCATAAAGTAAAAGGCGAGCAGGTCGTTCGCTGCAATACAAAAAGCACCGCCCGGGAGCGGTGCTTTTGCTTTATGGCACGAGGCCGTTATAAACAAGCGGCAAGCTATCTAATGACGAACTCCGCGCGTCCCCGACAATGGTGGTAAAAGTATGTCATTGCCCGCCGGTGGGCTTGACGGGACGCACGAAACGCTTGCCTGAAAAAAGTTTTTTGCGGGCTATCCGGTGACGGACTGTTTTCACAGGGCAGCAAGCTGCCCGGTACAATAAAACCCTTTGTAAAAGTATGTCACCTTCCGCCTTTCGGCGGTGCGAAAACAACGCTCGCAAAAAAGAAACACAGCAGTCTGTGCGGCAGCAAGCTCACTGCACACAAAACCTGACAAGGTAGGCCCAAAGGTAGGCCTATCGGATCCAAAAGTAAGCTGCCGTAAATGTGCAGGAACGACTGCTGAGTCTGACATGGTCAGCCGACCCTACTCCATGAAGAAGTTGTGGTCGATAAGGCTGATCTCGCTGTCCTTTGAGGGCTTGCCCATGACGAGGGTCAGGTCCGCCTCCTCGGGGGTGCTGACAGCCGAGACACCCTGAGCGCGGAAAAGTATCCCGAGATACTCTCGCAGCGAGAGACCGCCGCCTGCTTCGCTCTCGGAGTGATAGCCGCCCCTGCCTTCAAGTCCGGTGAAGACTATGACTCCCCTCTGAACGTCCACAAAGCCGTAGTGCATGAACTTGCACTTGCCTGTGAGGTAGTGGGTGAAGAAGCAGTTCTTTGGATCATAGAGCTTTACATCGGCGCCTGTCTTTGCGACAGCCATTGCTCCGACGAAGCACTCGTCTATCTCCCCGAAGGTGGGATAGCCCGAGAAGAGATCTATATTCAAAGTCACGGTGCTGATCTCGCTCTTGCCTTTTACAAGGTCGATGTCGATATACTCGGCGGCGTCGCTGTGGGTGATGTCGCCGCTGGTGACGACGGTGCCCGTATTGAAATTCGAGTTCCAGCCGACTCCCTGTCTGGTGCCGTCGGTCTTGCAGATGGCTGCGTGAAGGTCAACATCCACCCGCTGCTTGTCGTTCCAGTAGACGAAGAAGCGGATAGCCGTGGCATTCTCGGGTATCTTATACGCCAGCCCCGAGCGGATATATCCGCCCTCGGACGACTTGTCGGTGACTCTGATCTCGGAGGCATCGAGGTTGAACTCGGGCATATCAGCGAATATTTTCTTCCCCTTGAGCGGAGTGTCGTTAGCGGCGAGCCTGCGTTCGAGCAGCGACCGCGAGAACCTTGCAAGGATCACCGATTCTTCAAAGCGCTCCTGCCCGAGGGCTTCTATCCCGTCGCGCGAGAAGAACGACGCCAGCCGCACAAGGGTCTGGGTCTTGAGCTTATCGGCAAGGGGCAGCAGCTTGTCGCCGAGCTTATCTGCCGAATAGCCGTTGCGCATCAGGTAGGTCAGGTGGCGGAGCATCATTCCGGGGCGCTCGGCGTACATATCCAGCGCTTCGGGAGAGGCCTGCCCGACCAGCGCCTTGACGCGGCTCTCCCACGAGCGGCAGCGCCCGTCCCTTAAAGCGGCGACCGCCTCGGCGAAGTCCTTCTTTCGGGAATACTCGTTATAATCAAGGAACTTGAGCATAAGCCGTGTTCTCTCGCCCTTCTTGTTCGAGAGGATAAGGTTAGCTCTGAAATCGTGTATCGGGTAGCTTTCCAGCAGCTGCACCAGCAGGCGCTTCTGCGAGGTCTTGAAATGGAAGCCGGCTCTTGTGAGGGCGTAGTCCATGCACTTCCAGACATCTCCCGTGTGCTGGCAGAAGGAGCGGAGATACTGAAGCTTCGTGTCCCTGCCGAGCTTTTCGGAGGTGAATACGGAATTGAAGACATCAAGCAGATTCTGCTTGAAGGTGACGGTGACGCTGCTCAGCTGCTCGGGCGTGAGGCCTTCGATACAGCTGCGGACGATCACACGCTCCTTGTCGGTCATGCGCTCTGTTTTCGAGAGTATGCGCTTATAGGGGACGATGTATTTATCCTCCTCGCTGATAAGGGCGACTGTTTTGGCTTTAAGGAGAGTATCGTCGGGCTTGGATTTTTCGGTCTCGGTCATATCGGGAAGCCAGCCCCTGATGACCTTTGCGCCTGTGACGTCCTCGATGCCGTAGGTGGAAAGATAGTGCACCATCTGGTGGAAGCGGAAGACCGCCTCGCTCATCTCCATGACCTGTGACGGAAAGTCGGGGTACATAGGCTTTGCCTTGACATCGCCCAGCGAGTCTCTTACCCCTGCGACAAAGCCGTCGAGGCTGTCCGAGCCTGCAAGCCTGACTATATCCGCCGGTGACAGCGTCAGCCCGAGAGCCACAAGCTCCTCGTTGGCGGTCATTGCCTTGATGAGATCCTGCTCGGCCGGTGTCTTGCTGCCCATTGCCACGGGTATGAGTCTCAGCTCCGACAGGAGCAGCTGCTCAAATACCATACCATCCCTCCATTCTGCGGCCTCTGTTCTCTTATGTCTAAAAATGCCCGAGCCGCACAGGGCTTCGGGCTATTCCTGAATAATGGTGCCGCCGACCGGACTTGAACCGGTACGGATTTTACTCCGGGGGATTTTAAGTCCCCTGTGTCTGCCAATTCCACCACGGCGGCAATCACAGAAACATTATATCACAGCCCACATCAAAAGTCAAGCATTTTAATTCCCCTACCGGCTTTCAATCGAGCGCTTGGCAGAGCTTTGCGAGGCCTCCCCGGAGGGGAGGCAGTTTCACTTTGTGAATGAGGCGGCGGTGCAGCCGTCAGGAGGGCTTGTTTGCGAGTGGGTCTTTTCGGGCTTGCGCTGTTTTTCAATGCACAATTCACAATGCACAATGCACAATTATGCTCGCGCGAGGGTAGCTGTTTCAAAGCTTGTCTCACCACACCAAGCCCGAAGTGTTTCCACCATAGTAGAGCGAAAAGCCCACACAAAATCCACACAAAGCCGGTTAAGACCGAACAGACCTATCCCGAGACGTCGCAGGAGGAACAAAAGCAGCACACCCTCACCGCGACGGAGCAAAAGGGGGCGGGAAAGGATAATAAGGACGGGGGAGCGCGAGGGGGAGACCTTAAGAAGGGAAGACCCGCCCCCTTTTGCGCTTGCGTTTTCGGGGACGTTCCCTTCTTGTGGTCTCCCCCTCGCAGGACGTG
>CAMNBY010000115.1 GCA_946533615.1 uncultured Clostridia bacterium | reverse complement strand
ACTTTCGTAAGTCAAGGAGTTTTTGGTTACTATGACGGAAAATATGCAAGTTTATGACGTACAAAGCCGTAAGGCGTTAGTCGTGCGGTGCTGCCTTAAAGTATCAGGACACGAAAAGGCTCAGCGGCCGTTACAGCCGCTGAGCCTTGTTTTTATAAGCGTTTTACCTGAACGAAAAATACATTTGCTTTAGCACACTGCGCCTTGTCAGGCCGTTCTTCTGCTCTTCGTCAAAGTCCAGAATGTAGCGGTCGTAGCCGTTGATTATCCTGGCGCCGCTCGGGTGGTCAATGACCCTCTTGAAGCGGCTGCCGTAGGTCGCGTGAACATGTCCGTGAAGCAGATACTTCGGGCGGCAGCGCTCCATCAGCTCGTTGAAGCACTCGAAGCCCCTGTGCGGCAGGTCGTCCATGTCGCCGTAGCCACGCGCAGGCGAGTGCGTCACAAGAATGTCGAACCCAGAATGAACGAGAATGCTGCGCCTTGCCTGCTTGATGCGGCGTCGCATCTCCTTTTCGGTGTACATATAGGGGCCGTTGCCGTATTTCATCGAGCCGCCGAAGCCCAGCACCCTTATCCCGCCGACCGTGACTACCTTGCCGTCCACCGACTCGCAGCCCTCGGGAGGGTGCTTTTCGTAGCGGCTGTCGTGGTTCCCGGAAACGTAAAGCACGGGCGCCTTGCCCATTGTCACAAGAAATTCCAGATATTCCGCCCTCAGGTCTCCGCAGGAGATTATCAGGTCTATCCCCTCAAGCTTGTCGGGGGTAAAAAAGTCCCAGAGAAACTTCGACTCCTCGTCGGCGATTATCAGGATCTTCATAAGCTCCCCCCTGTTCCTGCGGCATTGTCGGGCTGTCAGGCCATCTCGCCCTCGATGTTCTCGTTGAGCCAGTCCATAAATGCGATCTCGCTGGTCTTAAGCTTCTCGCGCTCGACCGAGATGCCCGCCTTCTTTTCGACCTCCTGCTGGTAAACAGCGCCGTCGGTGGTGTGCAGCTCGCCCGAGAACGGGTCAAAGCCGCCGCTGACGATCGAGTTCTTGAAGAAGGCCAGCAGCTTGCTGGTCTGGTATGCGGGGTCGCTGACTCTTATGTCAACAACGCCCGTCGAGAGGCCAAACCAGTAGCTTGCGGCGTAGTTTTCCTTGATCTGCTCGCTCAGATCCCAGGCACCCGAAAGCACCGACTGAACGATCTGGACATAGTATTTGCCCCAGCTGTAATAAGGCACGCCGATGTATTCGTCCTTCCCGTCACCCATGCGGTAAAGTCCCGGGCGCTTCATAACGTCGGCGGTCTCGGAGTAGTCGAAATCGGCATAGTACTTCACGCCTTCGGCCTTCCACTTTTTGCGGCACTCGGCGTCGCTGCTGTCCTCGGAGAACGCAAGCAGCACCTTGGCCTCGGGGTCGATCAGCGAAACGCCCACCGCAAAGGCGTTCAGGTCGCGGGAGGTGAAGCCATCTCTTGAATGTGCAAGATAGCCGATCTTTCGGGGCTCGCTGCCGCCCTCGAGCAGCAGCTTGTCTGCGGCGAGTATACCCATCAGGAAGGTCGCCTCGTAAAGCTTTCCGTCATAATATCTGATCGAGGAATAGCTCTGACCCACCGAGCAGCAGAGTATCTTCAGGCTCGGGTGCTTGACCGCAGCCTTTACCGCCTCGGGTATCAGCGAGGCCGACGCCGCAAAGATGATCTCGCTTCCGCTGTTCACCGCCGCCTCGAAGGCCTTTGCGGGATCGGGGTCGTAGAAGCTCTCGGTCACAACGTTGCCGCCTGTCATCCGGTCAACATACAGCCTGCCCGACTCGTGGCTGTCGGCGAAGCGGGACTCTTCGGGATCGGCGCCGTAAACAAATGCCGCCCGCAGAGGAGAAGCAGTGGTGTATTTCTTCCGTCCCGTGAAAAGCTTACGCTTGAAGATCGAAGTCTCGGCCTCGGGCGCAGAATCGAGGAAGGAGATGTTGTCGGGGCTTGTCACCGAGACAAGCTCGTTCGAGGCCATCTTGATGTTCTTTACGATCTGCTCCTCGGTGTCGCTGCACAGGGTCTTCATCGGGAAGATCGAGATGTACATAAGGAACATATCCGAAATGCGGCGGTCGTCGTCGATCTTCAGCACCGCACGGCACTTCTTGCTGAAATTGAAAAACGCCCATTTAAGATCCGAGCAAACGCTCTCGGACCACTTTCCGCCAAGCTCCTCGCCCAGAAGGTCGGCAAGCTTTGCATAGGACCCGGGCTCGGTGAACACGATGTATATATTCTTCGTCGAGGTATAAAAGTCCAAATACTCGGCATAGACCTTGTATTCCTTGGTGTCGCTGGGCTTGGGGAGTATCCTGTGAACGTCCGCCAGAATGAACTCCATGTTGCCGTAACGGGAGACCGAGACTCTCTTGTTGCCCTCCTGAACATAGTAGTTGTTCATATAGGCAATACCGCACAACCATTGTGCGCAAGATGCGCAGTCAGATTTTTCGTCAGATTGCCTAAATTCGACGCAGGAAGGCTGACGCC
>CAMNBY010000114.1 GCA_946533615.1 uncultured Clostridia bacterium | reverse complement strand
GGGCGCGAGCCGCAGCAGGCGGAGCTTGTTGGCGATCGTTGACTGAGCCATTCCAAGGCGCAGCGCGACCTCGTCCTGAGTCATGTGATAGGTCTGCATCAGGGCGCTGATGGCCTCGGCCTCCTCGAAGAAGCTGAGGTCGGCGCGTTGGATATTCTCAATCAGCGCGACCACTGCCGAGCGCTTGTCCGAGAGCCTTACCACGACGCAGGGCACGCTGCGAAGCCCCGCAAGCTTTGCGGCCCGCAGGCGGCGTTCGCCGGCAACGAGCACATAGCCGCTCTCGGTCTCGCGGACGGTAAGGGGCTGGATGATGCCGTCCTGGGAGATGCTTTTCGCGAGGCCTGCAAGAGCCTCGGAGGAGAAGCTGCGGCGTGGCTGATCGGGGTTCGGGCGGATAGCGGAAACGGGAATATCGAGAACAGCGGTGAGCTCCTGCGGCCTGACTCTGGCAGGAGCCTCTGAATAACGTTTGATAATAGACATAATACCACTCCTTTTTTTAGGCCGCGAGATCACTCGCAAGCTCGACCCGGGCGCGGGTGCGCAATCCGCGAGATCACTCGCAAGCTCGTTAACAACAGCGAAATGTGCCGGGGCTCCCTCGCGATACGGTGGGGGTCAGCAGGGTTCAGTAAAAGTACAATGCCCCCTCGGGGCTTTTCTGACGTTTGACCTCTGCCCTCTCACCTGTAACATCTGAAAGCTTACGGTGGGGGTCAGAAGGAATGAGCAGGTCGAAAGTGCCCGACTGCTCACGCGGCCTGAAAAAATAATACCACAAACATTTCCCGACATCTACTGCTTTATGCTTGGAAAAAATCGGGAAATTATTTTCCGATCTGCGAAAAACGTGCGGCTTTTGGTCTTTTGCGACAGAAAGCGGCATCGTGTTCGTCGGAAAATGCCGTATCACGCCGCTTTCGTTTTTTGTCAGAAATTTTTGATTTTGTTATCATAGTTCTATCACATTCGGGGGTATAATGAAAGTATAAACAAAAAACAACCGACAAACACACCGCAAAGCGGCGAATATATATGGAGGCTTTGATTATGGACAACATGGAATTCAACGGTTTCAATACTCACAATAACGAATTCAGCAACGGCACCGCCGCTCCCGAAAACAGAGTAAACGAGTTTGTTCCCTACAGCGGGGAGAACTTCCACGAGGTGACATACACCCCGCCCAAGAAGAAAAACAGAGGCAGGGCTGTGCTGGCAGGTATTGTTGGCATACTCAGCGTTGTGGCCATCGGAGCTACATCTATCGTGGGCTATGACCTTATCAAGGGCGACACCATCGGTGTTACGAAGACCGCCGAGGACAGCAGCTCTCAGACCGAGGTAAAGAAGACAGTTGCGGCTCCCGCAAACACCGATCTTCCGACGATTACGCAGCTTGCTTCTCCCGAGGACGCGATGAGCATACCCGACATAGTTACAAAGGTTTCTCCTTCGGTAGTCGGCATCTCCTGTGTTACGGCCAAGGGTGTTGCGACAGGCACAGGCATCATAATGAGCGCTGACGGATACATCATCACTAACGCGCACGTTGTTGAGGGCGCGACCTCTATCTCGGTGCTTCTGCCGAGCTCTTACGCTGACGACAGCACGAGCGACGAGGATCTTACCATCGAGGCCGAGCTGGTAGGCAAGGACACCCAGACAGATATTGCGGTACTGAAGATCGAGAAGAACGGTCTTACCGCTGCCGAGTTCGGAAAGAGCGCGGACATTCAGGTCGGCGAGGTAGCCATTGTTATCGGCAATCCTCTCGGCTTCGAGCTTGCAAACTCTGTTACCGCGGGCATCATTTCGGCGGTAGACAGGACTATCAGCATTGACGACAGGACTATGAACTGCATTCAGACCGACGCTTCGATAAACAGCGGCAACTCGGGCGGCCCGCTGATAAACGCTTACGGACAGGTAATAGGCATCACCTCTGCAAAGGTAACTTCTACCTACGGTGAGGGACTTGGATTTGCTATCCCGATCGACGAGGCTATCCCGATAATCCAGGAGCTCATGTCCTACGGCAAGGTAACAGGCAGGCCCTCGCTCGGAGTCAGCGGCGAGAACGTTACCGAGGTATACTCGCAGTACTATGACATTCCCAAGGGCTTCTTTGTAAGAGCTGTCAACAGCGGCTCCTGCGCCGAGGCAGCCGGCATAAAGGTGAACGACATCGTTACAGGCATTGAGGGCACCACAGTTGAGAGCATCGAGCAGTTCAACGATGTGAAGAACAGATACAAGGCAGGCGACACCGTAAAGATCACGGTCTACAGGGACGGCAAGTACATTGACTTTGACGTAACTCTTGACGAGGTAGCCGAAGAGACCGAAGAGGACGAGGGCAACAAGTATCCCTACCCCAGCGACAACGGCGGCTACAACGATGATTACGACCGCTACCGCGAGTTCTTCAATCAGTTCCCCTTCTAACGACATCTTCCTATTTTCATATTCTTTTACTTCTTGGGAAAGGGCTCTGCTGAGAGATCAGCAGAGTCTTTTCTTTTTTTAATTCACCTACCAGCTTTCAATCGGGCGCTTGGCGGAGCCTTGCGAGGCCTCCCCGGAGGGGAGGCGGTTTCACTTTGTGAATGAGGCTGCGGTGCAGCCGTCAGGCAGGCTTGTTCCGAGTGGAACGTTAAGGCTTGAGCTGTTTTTCAATGCACAATTCACAATGCACAATGCACAATTAACGCTCCGCTTATAAGTTTGCACGAGGGCAGCTGTCTCAATTCCTGTCTCATCACACCAAGCCCAAATTGTTTCCACCATAGTAGAGCGGAAAGCCCACCAAATACCACACAAATCCAATTAAGACCGAACAGACCGACCCCGAGACGTCGCAGAAAGAACAAACACAGCACACCCTCACTGCGACGGAGCAAAAGAGGGCGGGAAAGGATAATAAGGACAGGGGAGCGCGAGGGGGAGACCTTAAGAAGGGAAAACCCGCCCTCTTTTGCGCCTTGCGTTTTCGGGGAC
>CAMNBY010000113.1 GCA_946533615.1 uncultured Clostridia bacterium | reverse complement strand
GCTGCTATCGAAGTACCGCAGCCCGAAGATCGAGGGTATGCCGCCCTTTGCAGGCGGCCTGGTGGGATATTTCTCCTACGACTTCCTTGGCTACAGCGAGCCTTCCGTGAGGGTACCGGTCGAGGACAGCGAGCACTTCAAGAATGCCGACCTGATGCTCTTTGACAAGGTCATCGCCTTTGACAACTACAGAGGCAAGCTGGTGCTGGTGGCGGATATAAAGCTCGACCACCCCGAGACAGGCTACAACAAGGCCTGTCTTGAGCTGAAACAGCTGGCAGAGCTGCTCAGGACGGGCAGCCGCCTGCGCGAGCCGTCGGGAAGGCTGAAAAGCGAGCCCCGCGCCCTGTTCTCAAAAGAGGAATACTGCTCGATGGTCGAGAGGGCGAAGGAGTATATCCGCGAGGGCGACATCTTCCAGATAGTGCTCTCGAACCGCCTTTCTGCCGAGTTTGAGGGCAGCCTGCTGAACACCTACCGCATACTTCGCACCACAAATCCCTCGCCGTATATGTTCTACTTTTCGGGGACGGACGTAGAGATCGCAGGAGCCTCGCCCGAAACGCTCGTGAAGCTTCAGGACGGCGTGCTGCACACCTTTCCGCTGGCAGGCACACGAAGGCGGGGCAGAGACAGCGCCGAGGACGAAGCCCTCGAGCGGGAGCTGCTCGCGGACGAAAAGGAGCTGGCCGAGCATAATATGCTTGTGGATCTCGGGCGCAACGACCTCGGGCGAATCAGCCGCTTCGGAACGGTGCAGGTAGAGAGACTGAGGTGTATCGAAAGGTTCTCCCACGTTATGCACATAGGCTCTACCGTCAGGGGCGAGATAAGGGACGACTGCGACGCACTTGATGCTGTCAGCGCTGTCCTGCCGGCAGGCACGCTCTCGGGAGCGCCAAAGCTTCGCGCCTGCCAGCTTATCGCAGAGCTTGAGAACAACAAGCGCGGCCTTTACGGCGGTGCGGTCGGCTACATCGACTTCACCGGCAACCTTGACACCTGCATCGCGATACGCTCGGCGTTCCTGAAAAACGGCCGCGTGTTCATTCGCAGCGGCGCAGGCATCGTTGCGGACTCTGTTCCCGAGAGCGAGTATCAGGAGTGCATCAACAAGGCCGCAGCCGTGCTTTCGGCTCTGAGAACAGCAGAGGAGGCAGACTCATGATACTACTGATCGACAATTACGACAGCTTTTCATATAATCTTTATCAGCTGGTCGGCGAGCTTGACGGCGATATCCGCGTTGTGCGCAACGACGAGCTGACGGCAGAGGAGATACTTGACATCAGCCCCGATAAGCTTATCATTTCGCCGGGACCGGGGCGTCCCGAGAACGCAGGCATCATACTCGAGGCCGTCACGAGGGCGGCAGGCCGGATACCGACCCTTGGGGTCTGCCTCGGACATCAGGCCATCTGTCAGGCCTTCGGCGCAAAGATAACCTATGCGCGGCAGCTGATGCACGGCAAGCAGAGCACTGTGACCCTTGACAACGATTGTCCGCTGTTTTCGGGCCTCCCCGAGAGGACGGAGGTCGCAAGGTATCACTCGCTTGCCGCCGACCCCGACACCCTGCCCGACAGCCTTAAAGTCACCGCCGTCACAGACGACGGCGAGATAATGGCGGTGCAGCATACTTCTCAGCCGATCTTCGGGGTGCAGTTCCATCCCGAATCCATACTCACTCCCCTTGGGCGTGAGATGCTCATAAACTTCATTCACCTGTGACACGAAAGCGATCTCCAAAGGAGGAAACACCATGATCGAAAAAGCAATAGTAAAGATAGTTGACAAGCAGGATCTGACCTACGACGAGGCCTACGAGGTCATCAGCGAGATAATGTCGGGCAAGACCACGGCCACCCAGAATGCGGCCTTTCTTGCGGCGCTCTCGACAAAATCGACCAAGGCCGAGACGATCGACGAGATCGCCGGCTGTGCCGCGGCCATGAGAGATGCTGCCACTAAATTTGAAAACAACGACGACCTGATGGAGATAGTCGGCACAGGCGGCGACAACGCCCAGAGCTTCAATATCTCCACCACCTCTGCAATGGTCATCGCCTCGGCGGGCATCAAGGTCGGAAAGCACGGCAACCGCGCGGCTTCCTCGATGTCGGGGACGGCTGACTGCCTTGAGGCACTCGGCGTGAATATCCGCCAGGATCCTGCCAAGGCTCGGGAGATGCTGGACGAGACGGGCTTCTGCTTCTTCTTCGCGCAGCAGTATCACACCTCGATGAAATATGTAGGCCCCATAAGGAAGGAGCTGGGCATCAGGACGGTGTTCAATATCCTCGGGCCCCTCACAAATCCCTCGAGCCCGAAGCGGTTCCTGCTCGGCGTTTACGACCAGAGCCTTGTTGAGCCGCTGGCGCAGGTGCTCATAAGCCTTGGCGTCAAGCGCGGAATGGTCGTCTACGGCACTGACAAGCTCGATGAGATCTCGGTCGCCGCTCCGACACACATCTGCGAGTTCAAGGACGGCTGGTTCAAGAGCTATGACGTTTCTCCCGCAGACTTCGGTCTTGCAGGCGGCACTCACGAGGATATCCGCGGCGGCTCTCCTGAAGAGAACGCCGAGATCACAAGAAGCATACTGCTTGGGAAAGAGAGAGGCGCAAAGAGGGACGCAGTTCTGCTGAACGCAGGCGCAGCCCTTTGTGTGGGCGAAAAGGCCGGGAGCATTGCCGAGGGCGTTGCGCTTGCGGCGGAGCTCATCGACTCGGGCAAGGCCTACGCCACGCTGCAAAAGGTCATCGAAGTTTCAAACAGGTAAGGTGGGAGCATGACTATACTTGACAAGCTTGCAGCCCACGCCGCGGAGCGTGTTGCGGAAGCCGAAAAGCATTTCTCGCTTCCGGAGATACGCGCAAGGGCGCTCAGCCTGCCAAAGGGCAGCTTTGCATTTGAGAAGGCGCTGTCCCGCAGGGGTATGTCCTTTATCTGCGAGTGCAAGAAGGCCAGCCCCTCAAAGGGCATCATCGCGGAGGACTTTCCCTATGTTGACATTGCAAGGCAGTACGAGGCGGCAGGCGCCGACTGCATATCGGTGCTGACCGAGCCCAAGTGGTTCATGGGTTCGGTGCATTATCTTGATGAGATCGCCTCGGCAGTTCACACGCCCCTTCTTCGCAAGGACTTCACCGTGGACGAATACATGATCTACGAGGCAAAGCTGCTGGGGGCGTCGGCGGTGCTGCTGATCTGCGCGATACTGCCGCCGAGGGTCATCAGCCGCTATATAAGGCTCTGTGACGATCTTGGACTCTCGGCGCTGGTGGAGGCTCACAACGAGGAGGAGATACGCTCTGCTCTCTCTGCCGGGGCGCGTATCATCGGCGTGAACAACCGCGACCTCAAAAGCTTTGCCGTTGACACCGAGAACTCCCGCCGCCTGAGAGAGCTGGTGCCCGAAGGGGTGCTGTTCGTTTCGGAAAGCGGCGTAAGGGACAGGAGCGACATCGAAAAGCTTGAGGCCGTCGGCGCCGATGCCGTGCTGGTGGGCGAAACTCTGATGAGGGCTCCCGACATCGCGGCAAAGCTGAGAGAGCTTCGGGGTGAGAGCAGATGACGAAGATAAAGCTTTGCGGAATGATGACCGTCGCGGACGTGGCTGCGGCCTCGGAGCTGGGCGCCGACTACATCGGCTTCGTCCTGACCGAGAGGTTCAGGCGGGCTGTGAGCTTCGCCGAGCTCTGCGAGCTGAGAACGGCTATCCGCTCCCCGAAAGCAAAGGCGGTGGGCGTTTTCGTGGACGAGGACATTGACACCGTGCTGCGGTTCTCGCCTCTGATCGACGTTATCCAGCTTCACGGCGGCGAGGATAAGGACTATATCCGAAGGCTCCGCGGCCTTACGGACAAAACGATAATAAAAGCCTTCAGGATGACCTCGTCCGAAGATGCGGAAGCCGCAGAGGCAAGCCCCGCCGATCTTGTCCTGCTCGACAGCGGGACAGGCACGGGACGCACCTTCGACTGGTCGCTGATAAAAAGCATCGGGCGGCCGTATATCCTTGCAGGCGGACTGAATGCAGAAAACGTCGGCGAGGCCATCGGGCAGCTGCGGCCCTTCGCCGTTGATGCCAGCAGCGGCCTCGAGACCG
>CAMNBY010000112.1 GCA_946533615.1 uncultured Clostridia bacterium | reverse complement strand
GGCGTCAGCCTTCCTGCGTCGAATTTAGGCAATCTGACGAAAAATCTGACTGCGCATCTTGCGCACAATGGTTGTGCGGTATTGCCTTGAAGCTTCGGTCTCATTTATAGTTCTCTTTCCGTTGAACGAGCGCTATTTGGCACAGATGCGTACTGACAACAGAGAAAACAAAATGCCCCTGAGCGTTCACTCGGGGGCAAGTCTTCTTATTTTGGTATCGACTAAACAGGGGGCGCGGTTTTGCACACTTTGCTGATATTCTCACTGATATGGCTTTACCGTATTCTCGACCTTTTCCACGGCGTTTTTCTCCGTGATCTCGACCTTGTAGCAGTGTACCCGATGTGTGCCGTCCTCGTCGGTCTCGGTGGTCTCCGTGAAATAGAGAAGCTCGTCGCCCTTGAAGTAGAAATCCGTGCGGAAGTCCGTGACGGTGCCGCTCTCGGCTTCGGCCTTTATCTTCTTTACATCGTAGATGTGGCTGACGTGGGTGATGCCCTCCTCCTCGGTCATGTCGGAGTCCGTGATGGCGGAAGGGGAGTAGAGGATAAGCCCTTCGTCGGCCTGTGGGTGGGTGGCGGCTCTGTTGTAGAGCACAAATCCCTTATCGCCCTTATGAACATAGCTGAGCTCGCCGTTTTCATAGGTATAGCACTCGACGCCGTTGTTGTACTGGGCGTATTCACTTTTCTCGCTCTTGCCGATGTAGGAGAACATCAGGATATCCTTCTCGTCATACTTGAAGGTGAACTCCTGCTCGACCTCGCCTGTCTCGGTGTTGGTCATTACAACTTTTGCGCTGTCAAGGGACTTGTAGTCGCTGCGGGCCTGCTTGATAAGGTCTGCGCCATTGGCATCTCCGACGCCCGCACAGGCCGCCAGCGTGAATGTTGCTGCGGCTGCGGCCAGCGCCGCCGCTATTCTCTGCTTCAGCTTGCTCATAGGCTCTTGCAGGTCTTGGCGTAGATGATGAGCGCCAGCGGTATGGTTATCAGCTGAGAGATCGTGGCATTGAACATCAGCCCCACATTGAAGCGGATAACGTAAAGGTCAATAGCAGCGTTCTGTATCCCGAGCTCCTTGCCCCAGGCCAGCCAGCCCACATAGGCCTTGCCCGAGCAGAGATAGGCGATGAACGCGCCCAGCACTATGCCTGCCAGCACAAAGAAAATGAACGCAAAGGTCTTTTTGAAATTCTTCATTTTTTTATACTCCTAAACAAAAGGCCGCCGCTTGCGGTCGGGCCGAAAGCGGCAGCCTGATATTACTTTCTTCTTGACGATGAGCGCCTCTTGTTGTCGATAACGTGCTTGAGGTCTGACATACGCTCCTCGCTGCTTGCCTTGAAGCGGCTGAGCATATCCTCAAAGCCCGAATCCGAGCTGCGCTCGGAGGGGTCGTACACCGGGGGAGGATTCTTTGCAAAATCCTGAGGTGCGGGTCTCTCGGTCTTTTTGAAGTTAGGCTGGCGTCCCTGCTGCGGTCTGTCGCCCTGTCTGCGGTCGAAGCTTTTCTTTGGCGGTGCGGGAAGTGCTTTCTTTATCGAAAGGCTTATCTTCTTGTCATCTCCCACCGAGAGCACCTTGACCTTGACGGTCTCGCCCTCCTGTATGTGGTCCTTGATGTCGTTGACGAACGTGTTGGCCACCTCGGAGATATGTACCATGCCTGTTGTTTCCTTGTCGAGCTCAACAAAGGCGCCGAACTTAGTGATGCCCGTCACCTTGCCTTCGTAAATTTTTCCTACCTCAAGCTGCATTAAATTTTTTTACCCTCTCTGACTTTCAGTGTAGCGCCTTATTCATCGACCTCTACGATGTAATAGCGGCGCTCGTTGGGATAGGCATAGCCAAGCTGCTCGACGGCAACGCGCTCCATGTATTCAGCCTCGTCCTCGGCCCCGAGAAGACGGTTGTACTCGTCGTTCTTCTGCTCCTCCTCGGTGATCCTGGCAGAGAGCTCACGGCTTTCCTTTTCAAGCTGTGCGATCTCGGCCTGCTGCGAGATTATGCTGAATATGGAATAAATGATAAGGCAGAATACAGCCACAACGACAATAACATGACCCAGTCCTGTTTTCTCGCCCTGTGCGGTCTTTTCTTCACTTGCCATTTTCATCGCCTCCGATCAATGCGCCTCGGCGCACCTATTCCAATATATTATACACCTATTGCACCTATAGTTTCAAGTCCTTTTCGGGCTTTTTTTGCAGTTTTTTTGATTTTGATTTATTTTTCACAAAAACGATTTTAAGTTTTTGTTTAATTTTGTCATACGGCCTGCCGAGCGTCAGGTGCAGCAGCCTCCCGAGACCCGCGAAAACGGGCGAGAGCAGCAGTATCTCGAGCCTTCCGAGGGTGAAACGCCAGGCCGCCAGCCCGACGAGCATCCCAAGCAGCACGAAAAGCCTGGCTCCGCCTGCCTGTGCGACGCTCAGAACAAAGAACACCCCGCCGCCGAATATCGCGAAAAGAAAGTCCGCGGCCTCGTCGGCAAGGCGGCAGGTGTGCAGGCCGCGTCTGAGTGCAGGGAGCAGGCAGTAGACCGCCCCGAGCACAAGTCCTGCAAAGACCGCCAGCGCAAATATCTCGTACTGCCTTGTGGGAGACAGGCTCATGGGGTAAAGGTCGCTGCTCATTTGAACAGCTTGCCCAGAGGGGTAAGCTTTTTGCGGCTGTCGCGGTCGCCGTAGACCAGCGCCGAGATGTCGCCCTCGATGGTCATGTCGCCGCTTTCGACGCTCATTTCGTTGATGTGCAGCTCGTGCCCGCGTACTGTCAGCTCGCCCAGCTGTGTAAAGAGAGCTATCGCGTTCTCGTTGAAGCTGTCCACGTCCGTTACGCCAGAGAGGGTCAGGCGGCTGCGGTTCTCAAGTATCGCGCTGTGTTTTCCCTGAATGTCTGCCATAGCCATGCTCCTTTCAGTTGCAAAAGGTCTTATGTGAGAAGTATCTTCGCCGCAAGTGTTATCAGCACCGTGCCGCCTGCGGCAAGGGCTGCCCTGCGGCGGCGCTCTCCAAGGGCTGCGCCGAGCCTTATCCCTGCCGCCGAGAAAAGAAAGGTCACCGCACCTATATAGCCTGCGGGCAGGAGGACCTTCTGCCGCAGGAAGGCAAAGCTCACGCCGACCGCAAGGGCGTCGATGCTCGTGGCTATCGCCGTCGGCAGCATCTCGGCGGGAGATGTGCCCAAAGACACGGCGTCTTCCTTTCCGCGGACAGCGCTTATCAGCATATCTGCGCCGATGAAGCAGAGCACCGCAAATGCGACCTTGTCAGCGATGGAGGTAAGGCTGCCGCTTATTGCCGCGCCGAAGAAATATCCGAGGACGGGCATGAGCGCCTGAAAGCCCCCGAACCAGAGTCCGCAGCGCAGCATATCACGCCTGCCTGCTTTTCCTACAGCCAGCCCCTTGCAGGCCGACACCGCAAAGGCGTCCATCGAGAGGCCTGCGGCAAGAGCGGTGAGTTCAAAGATGTTCATTATTCTTTACCTTTCTGATCGGGGCGGCTCTGCTGTGAAGCGCAGCTCCCTTTTGTCGATATGTAAAAAAATGATAGCCGCGTTCTATACAATATCACAATATTCTCGGCTGATGCAGCCGTTTTTCTTGACTTGACGGTGCCTTGTGTGATATTATGTATAAGGAGAATTGCCACAGGACGGCGTCTGATACATTCTATGCCGCCGCGGCTCCGAGTATGCCGAAAGACACGGCAGGAAACAGGGTAACGACCATGCTTGACTATAACGGAAAACAGAATAAGGTCCTGGCTGTCTGCTGTGCGGGTATTCATAAGGAGGACGTCAACGCCGTTGCGCTCTCTCTTATCAAAAATGCCGATGAACACGGCTTTAAGCTGGTGATCCTCAACGCCTCGGTGGATCTGTACAAGGACAACGCCGCAACCAAGGGCGAGGCAAGCGTTTTCAGCCTTGCTGACAGCCGCTTGTTCGACGCTGTCATCGTTCTTCCCGAGACCATAAAGAACGACGCGGTCACCGAGGAGATCATCAGGTCTGCGCACAGACGCGGCCTGCCCGTGATCTCGATAAACCGCAGGGTCGAGAACTGCTACTCCGTTGAATTCAACTACGCCGACAGCTTCGAGGACATTGTCCGCCATGTGATAACCGTCCACGGCTGCAAAAAGATAAATTTCATCGCGGGAATGAAGGACAACCCATTCTCGGACGAGCGCATCGAGCGCTTTAAGAAAGAGCTTGCCGACCACGGTATACCCTTTGAGCCCGAGCGCCTTGGCTACGGCGACTTCTGGGAGCAGCCCACCCGCAAGGTAGTGGAGGACTGGCTCGCGTCGGGACAGGAGCTTCCAGAGGCTATTATCTGCGCCAATGACACGATGGCTATTGCCGCCTGCCGCGTGCTGAAGGAGCACGGACTTCGTGTGCCCGAGGATATTATCGTCACGGGGTTTGACGGCATCGAGCTGGAGAAATACAACTCTCCGAGGCTGACAACCGCCGCCGTTGACATCGACGAAGCCGGAAAGGCCGCTGTCAGGATCGCGGCAGACCTCTTTGAAGGCTCGGAGGCTCCTTTGCATACGGTGATCCCCTATCGGTGCAGGATCTCACAGTCCTGCGGCTGCGTTAAGGAGAACATCACCGCTATCGCCGACAAGATCATCGAGCTGAACAACGAGATCGTCCGCGACGACAGCCACGAGGAGTATATGTTCACCTACCTGACACGCTCTGTCAGCTGCAACGAGGTAAAGAAGCTGGCGGAGATCATGAAGCGCTACTGCGCTACAAAGACCTGGGTCTGCATAAACCGCGGCTACTTCGACGACAAGCGTAGGAAAAAGCACAGCTTTCCCTTCACCGACGAAATGGAGCTTATGATGTCCACCGAGCTCAGCCCACGGCACTGGGGCGAGCTTTTCCCGATAGAGGATCTGATCCCCGGGAAGGCGTGGCCTGCGAACGCGAGCTCGCTGATGCTCTGTCCGCTGCATTTCGAGGCCGAGATCATCGGCTATATGGCCTTTGTGATCGAGCCGGGATACACGATCTTCCACAACAATTTCAGGTTCGTTTCTCTCTCCAATCAGATAATAGAGAGCTTCAAGAACCGCCGAACCATTGAACGCACAAACGAGAAGCTTGCAGAGATGCATATCCGCGATCCGCTTACGGGGCTGATGAACAGGCGCGGCTTCTACAAGCACGCATCTGCCCTGATAAGGCGCCTCAACAAGACAGGCGGCAGGGCGGTCATCTTCTCGGTGGATATGGACGACCTGAAGGACATCAACGACAACTACGGCCACACCGAGGGCGACAAGGCCATCAAGGCCGTTGCCAATGCCCTGATACGCTGTGCCGACGATGCCGACATCGTCTCCCGCTTCGGCGGCGACGAGTTCACGGTCTTTTCCGCCGACGACGAGGGCGACTACGTCGAGAGCTTCGGCGAAAGAGTCCAGACAGCCCTTGACGATTACGCAAGGCGAGTTCGGCTCGGCTACAGGATAAGGGTCAGCTCGGGCTATGTCGCCAGCCGCTTCACCACCGTTGAAGGCCTTGACGAGTGTATTCGTCTTGCCGACGAGAAAATGTACGAGCAGAAACGCGACCACAAGAGCGGCACGGGCGAAGAGCCGAGATAGCGCCGATAAAAAAGCTTAGGCAATACCGCACAACCATTGTGCGCAAGATGCGCAGTCAGATTTTTCGTCAGATTGCCTAAATTCGACGCAGGAAGGCTGACGCC
>CAMNBY010000111.1 GCA_946533615.1 uncultured Clostridia bacterium | reverse complement strand
AGTTTTATTTAATGTTATATTAACAAGTCTTGCTATTTACCATATATAGTGTTATAATTAAATGATGATAATTATATCCTGAGAGGGGCTGCACCGAATGATAAAGAGCATGACAGGCTTTGGCCGTGAGCGCCGCAGTTTCGACAAGCGCGAGATACTTGTCGAGATCAGAGCCGTCAATCACAGATATTACGAATTCAGCGCAAGAACACCCAGAGCCTGCGGCTATCTTGACGATAAGCTCAAGTCGCTCCTGGGCAATACTATATCCCGCGGAAAGGTAGAGATCTCTGTTTTCATCACCAACCGCGAAGGCGTGAATGCCGATATTGCAGTTAACAAGGAGCTCGCTCTCGGGTACCTTACAGCGCTGCGCTCCAGCAGCAGTGAGCTTTCCTTGGAGGATGACCTTGCTCTTTCCGACGTTGTCAGACTGCCCGATGTTTTTACTGTCGTTAAGCAGCAGGACGACGAAGAGGAGATCTGGCAGCAGGTATCGGAGACCGCTAAAGCCGCTCTTGAAAAGTTTATCGAGATGCGCGAGGCCGAAGGTGCTAAGCTCTATGTAGATGTTATCTACAGGCTCCAGACCATCGAGGACAGCGTTTCACAGGTAGAGAAGCTTTCTCCCGAGAGCGTTACCATTTACCGCAAGAAGCTGACCGACCGTATCGCCGAGGTAGTTGGCGACCGCAGCATCGACGAGGCGCGAGTGCTTACCGAAGCTGCCATATTTGCTGATAAGATCGCCGTGGACGAGGAGACCGTAAGGCTCAGGAGTCATATTTCTCAGTTCAGGAGCCTTCTCGAAAGCTCGGAACCGATCGGCAGAAAGCTTGACTTTCTTGTTCAGGAAATGAACCGCGAGATCAACACAACAGGCTCAAAGGCTCAGATGCTCGAGATCACAAACATCGTTCTTGACATGAAGGGCGAGCTTGAAAAGATCCGCGAGCAGATACAGAACATCGAGTAACGGAGGCGCTTATGCAGCTGATAAATATTGGCTTTGGCAACATGGTATCTGCCGCAAGGCTCATAGCCTTGGTCTCGCCCGAGTCGGCACCCGTTAAGAGGATAATCCAGGAAGCACGCGATAAGGGAACGCTTATCGACGCCACCTGCGGCAGAAGAACAAGGACCGTGCTCATTATGGACAGCGACCATGTAGTCCTTTCGGCGGTCGCTCCCGAGACAGTTGGCTCAAGATTTGAGAACGAGGAAGGGGAGAATGCGGATGCAGAGAAATGATGTAGTTTTCGGCAAAGGCTCAAGGCTTTTCGTTATCTCGGCGCCTTCGGGCTGCGGAAAAGGAACGATATTGGGAGAGTTCATGAAGGATCATGATGTGTTCCTCTCGGTCTCCTGCACAACAAGAGCTCCGCGGGACGGCGAGATAAACGGCAAGCATTATCATTTTATAACCGATGAAAAGTTTGACGAGATGATAGCGCAGGACGGTTTTCTTGAATATGCCGAGTATACGGATTGCAGCTACGGAACGCCGCTTGCACCGCTGCTTGAAAACCTTGCCGCCGGCCGCGATGTTTTTCTTGAGATCGAAACTCAGGGCGCTTTTAAGGTCAAGGAACAGGTTCCCGAGGCCGTGATGCTTTTTATACTGCCGCCTTCTGTTGACTCTCTGAAACACAGGCTTGAAAAGCGCGGAACGGAAGAGCCCGATAAGATCAAGAAAAGAGTTTCCGCAGCGATCGGCGAGATCAAGCGAGCTTACGAATATGAATATGTGATGATGAATGACGACCTCGACGATGCCGTCAGGGATTTCACCACGATCTACGAATCGGTAAAAAACGGCACAGATGCCGTTGAACAATTTAACAGTAAAAACGAAAGTATTATAAGAATGATAGACGAGGTGCTTGAAAATGCTTAGACCAGCAGTTAGCCAGATACTTAAAGGTAACGAGAGCTATTACTCACTTGTTATAGCCGTTGCAAAGAGAGCAAGGCAGATAACCGACAACGCTCTTGAAAACAAGGAGATCCTTGATGAAAAGCCTGTTAAGACCGCCGTTGAAGAATTTGCTTCAGGTGAATACAGGATATTTGAGAATCAGCAGAGATAACAGCTGCGCTGTGATCGGCAGGAGGAATTCTTTTGCAAACTGATGTACTTGTGGCAGGTGTAGTCGTTTCTAATGCAGGATATGGATTTGATAACGAGTACAGCTATCTTGTCCCCGAAGAGTTCAGAGGGATAATCAAGCCCGGCGTTAGGGTGCTTGTGCCTTTCGGCAAGGGCAACCGCCGTACTATCGGGCTCGTTACCAAGATAAATACTATGCCGCAGGCTCCTCAGCGTATAAAGAAGCTTATCCGCCCGGCCGACAGCGAGCCTGTGCTGAATGCCGAAATGCTCGGCCTGATGCACTGGCTGAAAGAAAACACTTTCTGCTCATACTTTGATGCCGTCCGCACAATGGTGCCTACGGGTATGGGGTTCAAATTCACCAACCATTACTCGCTGGCGAAGGTGCCTATAGATTATGATTCTCTTAACGACCACGAGCGCCGCGTCGTTGACTTCATGGCAATGGCCAACGAGCAGCGAGAGATCGACGAGTTCCTTAACACCGACGAGCAGCCCCAGCTGAAAAAGACGCTGGCTTCTCTTGTGGACAAGGGATATATTGAAGAGAACGATATACTAAAGCGCAAAGTCGGCGACGAGACTATAAAAATGCTCAGGATCAGCGACAGCTATGCTGAGATCCGAGGCAGCGAAGGCGCTCCAAAGCTCACGGAAAAGCAAAGGGCAGTCATCAGGGCACTTGACGACTATGGCTGCGCCTCGGTAAAAGAGATCTGCTACATGACCTCCTCTACCGCTGCGCTGATAAAGCGCATGGTCGAAAAGGGGTATGTGACGGAATATCAAAGCCGCGTCCTTAGGGACACCATCGGTGAGATCACCGAACATCGCGACCCCGAGTGCATCGAACTGAATGACGAGCAGCAGGCCGCCTTTGAGGGCATCAACAAGCTTGCCGAGCAGGGAAAGGCCTGCGGCGCTTTGCTTTTCGGCGTCACGGGCAGCGGAAAGACAGCCGTGTTCTTCCGCCTGATAGACAGCGTTCTTAAACGCGGGAAAAATGCGATAATGCTTGTCCCCGAGATCTCGCTGACGCCCCAGATGGTTGCAAAGTTCAAGACCTATTTCGGCAGCGAGATAGCTGTGATACATTCTTCGCTTTCCCTTGGACAGCGCAACGATGAGTTCACGCGCATCAGGACAGGAAAGGCGAGAATAGTTATCGGAACGCGCAGCGCCATTTTTGCTCCTCTCGAAAATATCGGAATGATAATAATAGACGAGGAAGGCGAGCACACCTATAAATCCGAGACTGCTCCCAGGTATCACGCCAGAGACGTAGCCATTCAGCGCTGCGGGAACCACGGCGCTGTGCTTGTGATGGCTTCTGCAACTCCGTCGCTGGAAACATATTATTATGCAAGAAAAGGCAGATTCAGCCTTTTTGAAATGAAGAAAAGATATGCCGACGCTGTGCTTCCGAAGGTCGAGATCGTCGATATGTCTTACGAGGGCGGCAGTATACTCAGCCGCAGCCTTTCAGACAAGCTGCGCCTGACCCTCGACAAGGGACAGCAGGCTATACTGCTGTTGAACAGGCGAGGCTTCAACACTTACGTTTCCTGCCTCGAGTGCAAGAAACCTATCAGCTGCCCCAACTGCTCGATACCGCTTACCTATCACAAAAAGAACAACAAGCTGATGTGCCATTACTGCGGTTATTCCATGGAGAATACGGGGCACTGCCCCGACTGCGGTTCGGATCACCTGCACACAAGCGGGATAGGCACACAGAAGATCGAGAGCGAGCTTGCCGAGAGCTTTCCAGATGCAAAAGTTCTCAGAATGGACGCCGACACCACATTCTCGCGGTATTCCTACGAGGAGGGCTTCCGAGCCTTTGAAAACGGCGAGTACGACATAATGCTGGGAACGCAGATGATAGCCAAGGGGCTTAATTTTCCGAATGTTACCCTTGTAGGCGTTGTGTCGCTTGATAAAGCGCTTTTCACGGGCGATTTCAGGAGCTATGAACGTGCCTTCTCGCTGCTTACTCAGGTCGCAGGCCGCTGCGGCAGGGGAGTTATCCCCGGAGAAGCTGTGTTGCAGACCTTTGTTCCAGATCATTTTGTTCTCACACTTGCCGCAAAACAGGATTATGTGGAGTTTTACGAGGAAGAGATCGCTCTTAGAAAAGCGATGATATACCCGCCTTTCTGCGATATTTGCGTGATCGGTTTTTCCTCGCAGCTCGAAAGCAAGGCTATCGAGGCCGCTGACTGGTTCACAAAAAAGCTGGCGGAAGTCGTGAGAAGATTTGACGACCCGATACCGCTGAGAGCCCTTGGCCCTGCACCCTGCACTCTTGGCAGGATCAACGGCAAGTACAGATACAGGCTCATTCTGAAATGCAGGAACACCCCGACACTCAGAGCCGCTGTCTCGCGGACACTCATCGAGTTTTACAAATGCGCGGAGCTGAGACAGGCAAGTGTTTATGCTGATATAAACGGCGACATTGGCCTTTGATGCCTTCGCCTTATACAATGAAAGGAAACCGATTATGGCGATCAGACAGATATTGAACAAGAGAGACGAGGCTCTGCATAAGGTTTGCAAGCCTGTTGTAAAATTCGACGAGAAGCTTGCGCAGCTGCTCGACGATATGGCGGAGACACTTGCAAAAGCAGACGGTGTTGGCCTTGCTGCTCCTCAGATCGGCGTTATCCGCAGGCTTGTTATTATCAACACCTATGACGGCTCGGGAGTTCACGAGCTGATAAACCCCGAGATCACCTGGCGTTCAGAGGAAACGCAGAAGGTGCAGGAGGGCTGTCTTTCCTGTCCGGGCGAATGGGGTTACACCATAAGGCCTAAGCAGGTGCGTTTCAAAGCTCAGGACAGGAACGGCGAGTGGTATGAGGAAGAGGCTTCCGATCTTTATGCTCAGGCTGTCTGCCACGAGCTTGACCATCTTGACGGTAAGCTGTTTCTTGATGAGGTAGTAGAGTTTATACATCCTGACGAGGAATAAAAGGAGTATTGCTTTGAATATAATTTTTATGGGAACGCCCGATTTCGCTGTTCCTGCACTGAAAAAGCTATACGAGCGCCACAACGTTATGGCTGTCTTCACACAGCCCGACAAGCCGAAAGGCAGAGGCTACAAGCTTATGCCGCCGCCTGTTAAAGAGCTGGCTCTTGAACACGGCACCGAGGTGCTGCAGCCTGCAAGCCTAAAAAAAGGCGGCGAAGAATACATTAAAAGGATCGAGGAGCTTGCTCCCGACTGCATCGTAGTTGCGGCCTACGGTAAGATACTGCCGAAGGAAGTGCTTGAAATCCCGAGGCTTGGCTGTGTGAACATTCACGGCTCGCTGCTCCCGAAATATCGCGGCGCAGCTCCGATACAGCGCGCTGTCCTTGATGGCGAGAAATATTCGGGGATAACCACAATGCTGATGGGCGAAGGCCTTGATACAGGTGATATCCTTGAGACCGCAAAGGTTGAGATAGGCGAGAACGAGACCGCCGCCGAGCTGTTTGACAGGCTCGCTGAGGTCGGTGCAGAGCTTATAGTTCACACGCTGGACGAGCTTGAAAAGGGAACCCTGATTCCGCAGAAGCAGGACGAGAGCGGCGCGACTTATGCCGCTATGCTTTCCAAAGAGCTTTGTCCGATAGATTTTGGCGACACTGTTCAAAATGTTCACAATAAGATAAGAGGTCTTTCCGATTGGCCCTGCGCAACGACTTTGCTCAATGGCAAGAAGCTCAAGGTCTATCACTCGGAGATAGCATCCAAAAAGCCCAGCGGCAATGCACCCGGTGCTGTAGTTGATGCCAAGCGCTTTGAGATCGCCTGTGCTGACGGAGTTATCCGCTTTACGGAAGTTCAGGCTGAGGGCTCGAAAAGAATGTCCGCCGCAGACTATCTGCGCGGAAAGCCCCTGACAGGCAGCGAGATACTCGGAGGCTGATCATGGCTACAGCAAGAGGTACCGCATTCAGGCTGCTTGTTGATTTTGAAAAGAAACATTCTTACTCCAATATCGCACTTGACGGAGCGCTTAAACGCGCAGGCCTTGACGAACGCGATGGCCGATTCTGCACAGCGCTGTTTTATGGGACGCTTGAACGGCTCTACACGCTGGATGCTGTTATCGCGGACAATCTTGACAAGCCTGCCGATAAGCTCAGCGCAGAGATAAGAACTGTGCTCCGCATGGGCTTCTATCAGCTGCTTTATATGGATTCTGTTCCCGATAATGCGGCTGTCAGCGAATGCGTTGGCCTTGCAAAGCGAGACAAGAACCCCTCGTCCGCGGGATTTGTAAATGCGGTACTGAGGTCATTCATCAGGAAGGGCAAGCGCCTTCCGAAACCCCACGATAGACTTCATCAGCTTGCTCTTGAGTATTCCTGCCCTGTGTGGTTGGTCGAAAAATGGAGCCGCGAGTACGGCGAGACCGCCTGCGAGAGCATATTGAAAGCCTCTCTCGGGAAAGCGTCCGAATATATAAGGCTCAACACTGT
This sequence comes from uncultured Clostridia bacterium, assembly GCA_946533615.1. Classification (GTDB taxonomy): domain Bacteria; phylum Bacillota; class Clostridia; order Oscillospirales; family Ruminococcaceae; genus FB2012. The sequence goes on along the minus strand of CAMNBY010000111.1, from coordinate 2,529 downwards.
TAAGGCCGAAGCTTCCGATATCATCGAAATGCTTGAGCGGCAGGACGCCGAAGTCAAGGATCTTGGCGGCGGCAGTGTGCTTATCTCGGGTACAGGCGCTGTCGAGAGTCTTGAAGCTTATAAAAACGGGCTTTTCCATGTACAGGATCTATCATGTCAGCTGTGCTGCAAGGCGCTTGACCCAAAGCCCGGTGAAACGGTGCTTGACCTGTGCGCAGCCCCCGGAGGCAAGACCTTTACGATCGCCGAGCTTATGAACGATGATGGCAAGGTCATGGCCTTTGACCTTCATGAAAACCGCGTCAGGCTGATAAAGAACGGCGCCGAGAGGCTCGGCCTAAAGAGCGTAACTGCTGAAGTGAATAATGCTAAGGAATTCAACAGCAGCCTGCCGATGGCAGACAAAGTGCTGTGCGATGTTCCTTGCTCGGGCTTGGGAGTCATAAGGCGCAAGCCCGAAATAAAGTATAAATCTCCCGAGGAGCTTGAACGTCTGCCCGAGATACAGCTTGAGATACTCAGGACATCTTCGGGATATGTTAAAACAGGCGGTACGCTTGTTTATTCGACCTGCTCGCTTTCCAAAGCAGAGAACGAAGAGGTCGCCGAGGCGTTTCTGGCCGAGAACACCGATTTTGCTCCTGCATCTTTGGGTGCAGCCTTCGGAGACAGAGCAAACGACTCGAGCATAACGATATTTCCCGATATGTACGATTCAGACGGCTTCTTTATTGCCAAATTCTGCAAACTGAGGTGATCCTTTGATCTCATACGACAGCAGCGGAAAAATAGATATCCTTTCTTTGCTCCCCGAGGAGCTCGAGCAGCTCATACTGGAGATGGGTGAAAAGAAATTCCGCGCAAAGCAGATCTTTTCGTGGCTTCACATCAAATGTGTGGAAAGCTTTGACAAAATGACCGATCTATCTGCACAACTGAGGGCGGAGCTTGAAAAAAAGTTTTGTATAAAATCACTATTTATATGCAAAAGACTTGAATCTACAGTGGATAATACGTTAAAATATCTATATGAACTGCCTGACGGGAACCACATCGAGACAGTTGTGATGGATTACAACCACGGCACAACGATCTGTGTGTCAACTCAGGTGGGCTGCAAGATGGGGTGCAGGTTCTGCGCTTCGACCATTGCGGGCTATAAGCGCGATCTGCTGCCGAGCGAGATACTCGGCCAGATATACACAGCACAGAGAGACAGCGGTCGGAAGATCGGCGGCGTTGTGCTGATGGGCATTGGCGAGCCGCTGGATAACTATGATAATGTTATCTGCTTTCTGACGCTGCTTAGTTCTCCGCAGGGAATGAATATGTCGCTCAGGCACGTTTCACTTTCCACCTGTGGGATAGTTCCGAAGATACGTCAGCTTTCACAGCTTGACCTGGGACTGACGCTTTCCATATCGCTGCACGCACCCGACAACGCTTCGCGCAGCGCGATAATGCCTATAAACGAAAAATATGACGTGCAGGAGCTTATCGCTGCCTGCAAGGATTATTTCAAAAAGACGGGCCGCCGCATATCATTTGAGTATGCGCTTATCGACGGTCATAACGATTCGCGGGAGGATGCCGAAAAACTGGCGAAGCTGCTTGGCGGTTTTGTCTGTCATGTGAACATCATTCCCGTGAACAAGATAAAAGAAAGAAATTACACTTCTGACAGAAAGAGCGCACAGCGTTTTCGGGGATACCTTGAACAGCTCGGTATCAATGCCACGGTAAGACGGACGCTGGGCGCAGACATAGATGCCGCCTGCGGTCAGCTCAGGCGGGAATACGAGATCTGATACAGATCAATTTTTCACAGTAAAGGTGGTGAGCCGTTTGTTTATTGCTTCAAAAACCGATATTGGAATGAAGAGAAGCGAGAACCAGGACAGAGTAAAGTCGGGGTTCATAGGGGATAACATTTCCCTGTCCATCGTCTGCGACGGTATGGGCGGTGCAAACTCAGGCGGTGTTGCCAGCGAAGAGGCTGTGAATACCATCTTCAAGCGGATCACGAACGGCTTCAGGCCGAACGCTGACAGCAACAGCATCCGAAATCTCATGCTCACAGCAGTACACGCGGCAAACACCATCGTGTACGAAAAGAGCAAAGAGGATATAGAAAAGAACGGCATGGGCACCACCTGTGTGGCGGCGCTGGTCGTAGGAAAGAAATGCTACATAGTCAATGTCGGCGACAGCCGATGTTACCTGATGACAGACGGCAAGATCAGGCAGGTCACTGTCGATCACACCTATGTGAGAATGCTCTTTGAGCAGGGCGAGATCTCGGAGGACGAGATGAAGACCCACTCGATGAAGAACGTCATCACAAGGGCGGTCGGCGTCGAGGCCGATGTGGACGTTGACTACTTTGAGTTTGAGCCCGAGGGCAATTTCACGCTTCTGCTTTGCTCGGACGGCCTCTCGAATTACTGCACCAACGAGATCATTTACAACTATGTTTTTGGCAAGAACCTCGACAACGCTGTGAACGATCTGGTAAATTACGCTAACGAA
>CAMNBY010000110.1 GCA_946533615.1 uncultured Clostridia bacterium | reverse complement strand
GCACAGACCGAGGTGAAGAAGCCCGCCGTTGAAGAGGTCGAGGAGGAAATGAACCTCTACGGCGACGCCGAACCCGAGGCACAGCCTGTACAAGCGGTACAGCTCGCAGACGACTACCGCCGGTTCAAGCAGAACGCGAGGATAACCCCCGAGCAGAGGCAGATACTTGACGAATACAAGAGCAAGGACAGACAGGCCGAGCTCGCCCTGAGAAACTCGAAGCCCACAAAGCCGCTGGCCGAGCAGTTCAGGAACATCATGGTCTCTGCCGCCGACCTGTTCGACTACGACTACTACGACAAGACCCCCGATCAGGAGTACTGGAGGAAGAGCAAGACCGCCGTTGACGGCCTGAACGCCCTGCTCTCCGCGGGAGACAACTTCAAGGATATAATGATCGAGCTGACCGACGGCGAAAACTCCGTCTTCGGCAAGGACGGCGAGGGTATGTTCCGCTGGCTGCAAACCGTCAAGGACACCACAGGCTTGCAGCTCGACGTCGAGGCCTACAGAGCCAAGTATCAGCAGCTCAAGCCCGAGATCACAAAGATACAGGCCGACACAGCGCATGACATCGAAAACGTCAAGGCGGCCGATAACGAATTCAAGCGCCTTGTCCGCGCAAAGGCCTCTGCCGAGGAGCTCAACGCCGCACGTCAGAAAAGCGTAGACCTCGTCAACTCAGCCCGCAGAGAGTCCAATATCGACAACACGGAAAGCAACAAGGTATTGCTTCGGGATTACGTCAGCGAGGCGCAGATCAGGCACGAAAAATTCTTCAGCTACTTCGGCACGAACGGCAGCTTTGACAGAAGCAAGGCCAGGCTCGGCACAGGCTTTGACCAGAACGAGATACAGAGATACGGCTCGCTGAAATTTGACGAGAACGCAGGCCTGCCCGAATGGGTAATGAGCTGCGCCCTCTTCGGCGAGGTATCGAACACCGAAAAATATCAGGCGCTGGTAGACAACAACGGCGCCAACACACAGTTCCTCAACACCTTCGGCCGTTCGTTCTACTGGATGAACCTGCCGCAGGGCGACTTCCGCTGCGATCCGAGCACCATCACAAGCCTTGCCAACGCAAGACAGTACACCGTGAACGCGATACAGGAGTACAAAAACGGCAACGTGCAGCCCATCAAGGAGAGCCTTGCTACCTTTGTGAAGGTATACAAGGAGGACAGCTTCAACTGTGACAACGGCCCCGGCAATCTTACCTATATCAACCGCTCCTTCCACAAGTACGTCAAGGATCTGATGGACAACTACCCGCAGTTCGGCCTGAGAGAGCTGTTCACCGACGACGAGTACGAAAGGCTTACCTCGCGTGTCGCAAACATCGAGGCAGGCGACAAGCAGAGAGAGACCATCGGCAAGATGATGACCGAGCTGCCTCCCAGAGGCTCCGCAGAGCGCGAGAAATACGCCTACGACCTGATAATGGAGCAGTGCAAGTCCGTTGCCAACAAGGGCGACAGCGACCTCTACGATCAGCGCATCAAGCAAAACCTTGACGAACAGATGACAAAGTACGAGCGCTTTATCCCGACTATAAACGCGGGCAGCAACGGCATAGATCATTTCATGTCGATCTCCGCAAAGCCCGAGCTTTCTCTTGCAGAGCGCGAGGCCCTGAACAAGGTAACTGTCGGCACGCTGATGGACGCCCTCGCGCTGTTTGAAGAAAAGGCGATGAACCCCAATGCGTCGATCATGGCAAAGCCCGACGGCAGCCGGAAGCTTGACGAGATCTACGGCGACGCCATCAGGAACAGCAAGCGCTACAAGGACATAGTGAACGCAAGAACGGCGGACGAGCTCGCTAACGCTGTCTACGCCACAGTAGGCGACGGCAATTACTGCCAGTTCTCCGACTTCAAGGAAGTGGCTCTCGACCCCACCGAGCAGTTTGAAAAAGTGTTCAGGTCGGAGCAGTACCAGAATATGCTGGCCGATCGCGGAAGGATAATCGCAAACCAGACCCGAAAGGAAATGCTCGGCTCGCTCACGAAGATCAAAACGGGTCTTGACACAAAGCCGCTCTACATGGCAGGACACAAGGACTCGAAGGAGATAAGAAAGCTGCGCGAGGCCGCAAACGAGGTCTTTGAAATGGTAGACCTTGCAGGCGACCCGACAAACCTCTTTGCGGGCGAGGAAACAAAGCACCTCGAAAACGCCCTGCTCGAGGCCTACGAGTGTGCCGTGGAGTACAAACAGGCCAAGATGGTGGAGGCAGGCTTCACCGACCCCAAGAAATGGGAAGGGCCGAGCTCGCCTATGGGCAGAGCAAGAATGGAGGGCGTTGACAAGCTTATCGCCCTTGCAAAGCGAGCCATTCCCGAGGCCATCGAGAAGAAGGAGGCCGCAATGGAGGCCGCCGACCAGATGATAAGGCTGAACGTGGATAACTTCAAGAACTTTGACGCCGCCGCAAAGAACGCCGTAAAGCCCGACATTGCCTACACCAAGTTCAACCAGCAGCCAGACCTGACCCGCGAGGGCAACCTCGGCTACATGAAGGAGCTTGTGGCAAACGTCATCGCCTCGAACGAGATCAGGAAGACACTGCGCATCAGCCTGCACACCGACACCCCCACAAAGCCCGCAGCCTCGATCGCCGAGGACATCAAGGCCCGCGCAAAGCAGCTGATGAACGATCAGACCTTCGACAATATGTTCGGGAAGAAGGGCCCGGGACTTGACAAGATAACAAAGCTTACCGCCGAAAAGAACGGCGAGGGCATAATGAAGGAGTTCTACAACAGGACAGCCGCCCAGAAAGCCCGCGAGGCCGCAAACCCCGTGAACAACCAGCAGCGGGCTCAGAACGCTCCCGCAAAGGAAAACAACATAATAAAGTAAAGGCAACACCCCACGACCCGCGGCTAACGCC
>CAMNBY010000109.1 GCA_946533615.1 uncultured Clostridia bacterium | reverse complement strand
TCACGAAGACCCGCGTTATCACCGACCAGTTCGCTCACGGCTGGTTCTACAACGGCTGGGCAGGCGCCTCGGCCTCTCTCGCCGACTACTACGGCTGCAACCTGCTAAACCTGATAAACCTTGCAAAATTCTACGGCTACACTCCAAAGGTAAACTACGCCGTGAATTATTCCACCGTTGACGGTGTGACCACTATCCCCGACATCGACAAGTGCCTTTACGGCGGCCATCTCGTGCTGATCGGCACGGCAGGCGACAAGGACGGCAAGCCCGACGACCAGCACTTTCAGGTCATCTATGGCAGGAAGTACGACCCCGCGAAGAAGGAGAACATCTACCTTATCGCGAATCCCGCCCACTACGACGTCCACTCTAAGGAATACAAGATACAGAACTATCGCGAATGGGGCGCAAAGCTTATAATCAACAACATGAACCTCGCCTATTACCGCAGCGTCCGCGGAATACTCTGGCTGAGCTGAGAAAGACATAACAAAAACGGTATCACGACCCGAGAGGGCAATTCCCCAAGGGGAACGAGATACCGTTTTTTATTTTTATTATGCTTTTTATCAGACCATTTCGGCAACGATAACGGTAACATTGTCGATGCCGCCGTGGGCGATGGCTTTTTCTACCAGCTTCTTGCAGGCCTCGGAGGTGTCGAGCTGCAAGGTCTCGGCGATCTCGACCGCAGGCACCATATCGTAAAGGCCGTCGCTGCAAAGCAAAAGCTTCCAGCCCTTCTGCACCTTGAACGGGCGGTAGGGCTGCGCCGTGAGGCCGTTGTTGTCAACGTCCACCCCGAGGAAGAGCGTGAGCTTGTGGCTGTCGGGGCCTGTCATCGCTTCTTCAAAGGTGATGATGTTCGACTTGTATTTCCTCATTCCAAGTGTGTGATCCTCGCTTATCTGGACAAGCTTTGTGCCGTTGAAGGCATAAAGCCTGCTGTCGCCCAGCGAGTAGGGATAAACGACATCGTCCTTGAAATATATCAGCACAAATGTGCTTCCGCCGCGGCGGTTCTCGGTGTTCCCGATGGTCTGCACGATCTCGCCGTTGGCTTTGTCAACATAGGTATTGATCTCGTTGATAAGATCCTTTTCGTCGGCCTGCCGCAGCTTGAGGAGAAGATCGGCGGTGTGTTTAACAGCTATCTCCGAGGCGACCTCGCCCATAGCCTCGCCGCCCATTCCGTCGCAGACCTCGAGCATCAGGCCGTTTGCGGGAAAAATCTCTTCGTGGCTCACAACGTTCTCTTCGATCCTTCTGTACTGTCCGTTGATGGAATAGTTATCCTCGTTGTTGCCTCTTACAGCGCCGTTATGCGAAGCCGCAGCCACCCTGATGCGGGCGGTGTTTGCGTTTTCAAGCTCACTGTTCATCAGCTGACTGCCCTCCTTTACGAACCGCGGTTCTTGAATTTCAGAACTCCTATGGTCGTGCCATAGCAAGCAGCGGTGATAAGAACAATAACTCCCCAGGATTCAAGCAGGTTATCCATCTTGTCCCTGTAATCGTGCTTGTAATCGAAGTGCTCGTTCTTCTCTGCGGTGAATTCCTCGGAAGCATCAAAGTAGTGCATTCCCTTCTGGGGGTCTTTTTCGTGGACCTTGTTTCCCATATCTCCAAGCTTTGCCTGAGAGCCTGTGGGAAGGTCGATCATTCGGGATGTAGCCGCAAAGGCGTGCATTCCCCATTTGCTGTAGGTAACGTTTGCAACAGCGCCCGTAACGCCCTCGAGCGGGAAAAGAACGCCGCTGAGTATCAGCTGTACGATAAGCACGAAGGGCATGATGGTCATTGCCGTTGTGGGATTGCCCGCGATGGCAGAGATCATAAGTCCCAGCATATCTGCGCCGTAGGTCAGAAGCAGAATGGTGATGAAGTTCTCAACATGAGGGAAATCGTCGATTATCAGGCCGCCCTTGAAATCTACAAAGATCAGGCAGATGCCGAGTATTATGACGGTCTGCACAAGGCAGATAACGAACTGCCACAGGGCGTGAGCAGTAACATAGGAGCCAAGGTTAAGACCCGAGCGGTACTCGGCCTTGATGATGTTGTGCTCCTTGCAGATGTTCTGGATAGAGTTGAATATACCGAGCCAGATGCCTGCCGAAGCGATCGTGAAGAAGCCCGACTGCGTGTCCTCGAAGCTCTTGAACATCTTCTCGCCGACAACGTAAGCGACGATGAAGCCGATAACGGCAGCGAACGCCAGGAACTTAACAAACTTCTCCTTGATAGCTATTCGCATTATCTTCTTGAAATAGACCTTGGTCTGAAGGCCGAATGAAGCATCATTCATCTTAATACTCCCCCGTTCATTGCTAAGTATTTGTTTATGTAGTAGTCTGCAAGACCCTTGCCGCCCTCTTCGGGAGGATTTATCTCTATCATTATATCCTGTAACTGGTTGACATTGAAGAACCTCATCGCCTCGTCAACGCCGCCGAAGAACGCCAGATGACCTGCGCGGTCAACAGAGTTCCTTGCAAGCACGAGTACCTTGTTGAAGCGGTACTGCTTTACGCCCATCTCGTCTATATACGAAGCGTCGTCGGGCTCATGAGAGATGACCATTACTATCTTGCCGTCATTGGCAATGTCGTCGAGTATCTCCATCTGCTGCTTTCTTGAAGCCGCGTCAAGACCCGAGTCGGGCTCGTCACAGATGAACACCTTGGCAAAGCCGATAAGCTGATATGCCACCGAGGCCTTCTTCTGCTGTCCGCCCGAGAGGTTGCTGATGTACTTGTCGGCGTGTTCTGTGATGCCGACGTGAGCCAGCACCTCATCGACCTTCTTTTTAAGCTCGGCCTTGGAAAGTCCCGGCATCTTGATAGCGGCTCTGTCCATAAGCGTGTTGCGGACGGTGTCGCTCGTCCTTAGTATCAAAAACTGGGGCACCATCGCAAGCTGCGGCTTAACGGTCTTGAGGTTCTTGTAAAGATCCTGACCGTTGAGGATTATCTTTCCGTCGGTCTTGTACTTGCCTCTGCTCTGGTCGGCAAGGATAGCGTTGATAAGCGTGGTCTTGCCAGCGCCCGAGCCGCCGAGGATAAGCACGAAGTCGCCGTTGTTGAATTCCGCCTTGACGTCCTTGAGCAGCAGCAGCTTGCTCTTGTTGTCAACTCTGTGCTCGTTGATGGTAACGGAGAGGGCGTTGTTTGTCTGAGCCTCTGCGCTGTTGTAAACGAACTTGTCGCCGAGGAAGATAAGTGTGGTGTTTGCAAGCCTTACAACATCGTAGTTGAACAGCTCGGTGTCATACTGTATCTCGACACCGTTCACGCCGACACCGTTGGTGCTGTGCTCGTCGCGGATAAATGTCCTGCCGCCTGCGCGGTAGATGGTCGCGTGGAAGGCAGAGGTCATGGGGTCGGTCAGAGGCAGGCTGCACCTGGGGTCACGGCCTATGGTGATCTGCGGCAGAGCGCCGAAGGGGAAGGTCTGCCACTTCTCGTCAAGGCTGAACGTCTGGCTGAACACCATCAGCACCGCATCGGCGTGAGGGTTGTTCAGGTTATTCTGGTCGATGCGGATAATGTCGCCGTCCGAGA
>CAMNBY010000108.1 GCA_946533615.1 uncultured Clostridia bacterium | reverse complement strand
TCTGATAGCTGTTCTGCTGGTTATTCTGATAGCCGCCGTTCTGGTAGCCGCCGTTGCCGTTATAGCTGTTCTGCTGATAACCGCCGCCGTAGCCGCCGCCCTGGCCTTGCTGCTTGGGCTCGCCGGTAAAGGAAACACGATCTACAACGACCTCACAAGCCTTGCGGTTGTTACCGTTTTTATCGGTATAGGTCCTTGTCTGGAGTTCGCCCTCCAGCGCGATCATTCTGCCCTTGCCGAAATATCTTGAAATAAACTCGGCCTGCTGGCGCCATGCAACACAGTCGATGAAATCAGTCTGACGCTCCTCGCCCTGTTTTGCGAAGCTGCGGTCAACTGCTACGGAGAAAGAGAGCACGCTGACCCCGTTCGGAGTCTGTCTGAGCTCAAGATCGTGCGTTATCCTACCCATCAAAATAACTCTGTTCAGCATTTTAGTTCCCCTCTTTTCAAATTGGTCTTACACTTTTAACTATGTTCTGTCTTACTTGACAGTAACAAGGAAACGAAGAACGCCGTCTGTGATGCCCAGCACTCGCTCGAACTCAGCGGGGAATGCGGGAGCGCTTGTGAATGTCCACAGCACGTAATTTCCTTCCGTCTCGTAGTTAATAGCATAAGCCAACTTGCGCTTGCCCCAATCGTTCATGGAAACGTCCTCGGCATTAGCCTTGATCATCTCATCGAATCTTGCGGTAAGCTCAGCGACCTTTTCCTCTCCGGCCTTGGAGCTGAAAACTACAACTGCCTCGTAAGTCTCGTTGATCTTTGCCATTATCTTTGCACCTCCTTCTGGATTTCGCCTGTGCCTTCGGGCACAAACAAGGATACTCGAATATTATAACACGCGGCCGACATTTTGTCAACCGCGTGCTATTATCGCCGTTTGTAAATTTTTTGTTAACAGCTCTCCGCTATTATATATTATACAGAATGAACATTCCGAGCACTATCAGCGCGTAGGAGAGCAGCACAGAGAACAGGAACGCCGCGACAGAAACGCCGCCCTTTGCGGAGATACGCGCTTTAATGACCTCCTCGCCGTCATCGGCGCTCTCGCGTATGCGGGTGATGTTCTTCTTTGCGGTCTTGTAGTACCAGTAGTTTGCGAAGACAGCCGCGATACACCGCACCGCCATAAGCAGCGTTGAGGTTATATTCAGCAGCATCTGGTAGCCGGTGCCGGTGACGTTTATTTTGCTCAGCAGCTCGATCGTCGGGAAGGCGCCTGTCTTGTCCACCGCCATAAGGTAGATGAACGACGGCATCGAGAGCCCAAGGAACAGCACAAGGAACAGCGTCCCCAGCAGCGGCATCTTGCGGTAGAAGAAATAATACTCGGGGAAGATCAGCGCAGGGAAATTCATGCTCGCCTTGCCGCCGAACTTTGCAAAGCGGATAAAGCTTGTCAAGAACGAGAACTGGTTCTTGCCGACGTAGCGGGCATAGTCGCCGAGCTTGATGCCGTCAATATCCGAATCCTGGTCGAAGCGCATTGTCGGGGCGCCGAACGGCGGCATTCCGGGCTGGCCTGTCGGGGCGCCGTACTGTCTGTTCGGGTCATGAGGCACTCCGTTGTAGGGTGAGCTCCCGAACGGGGCGGCGCCGTTAGCGCCGAATCGGTTCGGATCATATCCGGCGCCGTAGGGCGCAGAGCCGTTGAAGGGTCTCGGCTCGCCGAAGGAATTATTGAGCGGCAGTCCGCACCTGTTGCAGAAAAGCCCCTCGGGGGGATTTTCCTGTCCGCAGCGTGCACAGCGTTTGGGCTCGGCGGAAGCGTTCGGGCTCCCCTGCTGTTCCGTCCAGGTGCCGCCGTTTTCGTGAAGGACGGTGTTGGAGCAGCCGTCCTGCCCGTTATAGCAGTCGCGGTGATAGGGCGTCCCGCACTCGGGGCAGACCACGACATCGTCCACGTCCGTGAACATTCTTCCGCAGGCAAAGCACTTGCAGCCTGAATATCTGTTCATGTTTTTCCTCCTTCCAGAGGGTAAGATCATAATATCGGTCTCTACTTTAATTATAATTTATTATAGCACACTTTTTCAAAAAAAGCTATAGTTTTTGAGAATTTTGTTTTGGGTCAAGAAAAAAGCCGCACCTCGGCGAGATTCTCCCCAAAAACTTTTGACAAACTACCGAAAGTGTGCTATAATAAAATGTAAGTATAACTTTGAGGAGAATAGACATGATATTTCTTGAAAATCTCAGATCGAGGCTTGAAAGCTACAAGCCGAAAATAAAAGAGCTTTACGAGGTATTTGACATCGAGAACTCGAAGGAGCGCGTCGAGGAGCTGCACAACAAGGCTGCCGAGCCGGGCTTCTGGGACGATCTCGAGACCTCGCAGAAGGTATTGCAGGAGACTCGCACCCTCGAAGGCAGGATCGAAAAGTATGACAAGCTGACACAGTCCGCGGAGGACATCGAGGTGATGCTCGAAATGGCCGCCGAGGAGGACGACGAGAGCATGACCGCCGACATCGAGCAGGAGCTTGACTCCCTTGCCGCACAGGTGGACGCTCTGACTCTCGCTTCCCTGCTGACAGGCGAGTACGACAAGAACAACGCGATACTGAACTTCCACTCGGGCGCCGGCGGCACAGAGGCTCAGGACTGGAACGAAATGCTCTACCGTATGTACACGCGCTGGGGCGAGGCTCACGGCTTCAAGGTCAATGTGCTCGATGTGCTCGAGGGCAGCGAGGCAGGCTTGCAGTCCGCATCTATCGCGATCGAGGGCGAGAACGCCTACGGCTATCTTAAAGGCGAGGCCGGCATCCACCGCCTTGTGCGCGTGTCGCCCTTTGACTCTCAGGGACGCCGCCACACGTCCTTTGCGGCTGTTGACGTAATGCCCGATCTTCCCGAGGACGTTGACATCGACATCCGCCCCGAGGACATCGAGATGCAGGTTTACCGTTCCTCCGGCGCAGGCGGCCAGCACATCAACAAGACCTCTTCGGCGGTGCGCCTTATCCACAAGCCCACGGGCATCGTGGCGGCCTGCCAGACACAGCGCTCGCAGTTCCAGAACCGCGACTACGCGATGCGTATGCTGAAGGCCAAGCTGCTCGAGATCAAGCTTCAGCAGAACCTCGAGAAGATCGAGGACATCAAGGGCGTTCAGAAGGAGATCGCCTGGGGCTCGCAGATCAGGTCTTATGTGTTCATGCCCTATCAGCTGGTAAAGGATCACCGCACGGACTATGAGACCGCAAACATCGGCGCCGTGATGGACGGCGACATTGACGGCTTCATCAACGCTTATCTTAAATCCCTCTCTTTGGGCAACCTGAAAGACGAGGACGTAAGAGAATAAACGGATAATTTCAGCTCATCACGAAAAAGGAGGAACAATATGAAAAAGTTTTTGACAGCAGCGCTCTCTGCGGTGCTTATGTTCGGTACTGTTGCAGCGCTGCCTGCTGACAGCGTGCTGAACAACACTCCCGTTGCCGGCGCAGCGGAGATCGGAGACCCCATCATGTACACGAAGACATGGGGCTACAAGTTCACCACCGACGGCACCGAACTGGTAGAATACCTCGGTGACAAGAGCGCAACGAGCCTCACGATCCCCGAGAAGGTAGACGGACATCTTGTAACGATAGTCGGCGCGACAGCACTCGAGGGCATGACAAAGCTGAAAACGCTTACCCTGTCCAGCGGCATCGGCTGGAACTTCGCCGCGGACTGTGTTAAGGATTGCTCATCCCTGACGACGATAAACGTCAGCAAGGACAACGAAAAGCTGCGCTCGTATGACGGCGCATTATGCTGGCATACCTTTTTCAACGGTCAGGAAATGGCGATGATAACCTGCATACCTCCCGCAAAGGAGACTCTGACTATCCCTTCGGGCTTAAACATTGTGTGGCTGAACGGCGCTGATTATTACTGCACCAAGCTCAAAGAGATCAATGTTGAAGAAGGCGAGTCAAACATCTGGAGCTATGACGGCGTTGTTTATTACAAGAACACCGACAGCGATATCAACATCACGAATGCCCTGTCCGTTATCCCCAACGCAAAGACCGAGCTTTATATCCCGAGCACAGTAGACTATATAAGCGAGGAGCAGTTCAAAAACAGGAACATCAAGACCATCTACGGTGCAAAGGGCTCGGCTGCCGAGACCTACGCAAAGGAGCACAGCATAAAGTTCGTCGCCAAGAACGATCTCTTTGCCTGCAAGGCGACTATCCCCTATGCCTCCTACACCTACCGCGGCCGCGGCATCAAGCCCACCGTGACCGTCAAGGACGCAAACGGCAAGAAGCTCACCAAGGGCACCGACTACACCGTATCCTACAAGAACAACACCAACGTCGGCACCGCGACCATCACCATCAAGGGCAAGGGCAGCTACTTCGGCGAGCTCAAAAAGACCTTCAAGGTAAAGCCGCTCGATCTTACGTCAAGCTACGCCAAGGTCACTATCCCCTACAGCAGCTACACCTATACGGGCAGCCAGATAAAGCCGACTGTCAAGGTGAAATTCAAGGACGGCGACATTATCCCCGCAACCCAGTACACTGTTTCCTACTCGGACAACACCAAGGTCGGCGTGGCGACTATCACGGTCAAGGGCACAGGCAAGAACACGACCGGCACATACAAGAAAACTTTTGTTGTAAAGCCTGCTAAGAACGCGATAAAGTCGATAAGCTCCACAAAGGGCGCGTTCAAGATCACATGGAATAAAGCCACCGCAGGCGCTACGGGCTATCAGGTGCAGTATTCGACGGACAAGAACTTCAAGACC
>CAMNBY010000107.1 GCA_946533615.1 uncultured Clostridia bacterium | reverse complement strand
GGCTTGCTGACGCAAGTCAAGGAGAATTTGGGTAATATGACGGAAAGCTGGCAAGCAGATAATGTGCAGAGGCGTTAGCCGCGGGTCGTGCGGTGTTGCCTTTGTATATTTCTTCCGAAGCTGCCCATAATAACAGCATAACGGAAGGAGGTCGTTGGAATGACCGGCAAAGAACTACTCTATATCGAGGATGCTCTGGGACACGAGCAGTATTTTCAGACCCAGTGCAAGAACACGGCAGCGCAGCTTCAGGACGAGGAGCTCAGGCAGCTCGTCACAGAGCTTGAGAACACCCACAAGCAGCTGTTCGATTCGTTTTACGAGCTGCTCTGAGGCAGCGGAAAGGAGCATATCATGCAGGATAAGGAGCTTATGGAAAATCTTCTGCTGCTGGAAAAGGGCGTGTGCGACCTGTATCTCCACGGCGCGATAGAATCGGCGACACAAAATGTTCAGCAGACCTTCGGCTCGGCGCTGGATTCCTCTCTGTCGATGCAGGATCAGGTCTACAGCAAGATGTCGCAGAAGGGCTGGTATCAGGCGGACTGCGCAGACAGCAGCAAGATAAATGAAGTAAGGCAGAAGTTCTCACAGCAGTGCTGAGCATTGCAGACAAACAAAAAAAGGCGTCCGCGTGGGCGCCTTTTCTTGTGGGTCACATTCTTTGTCCGCAGCTTGCGCAGAACACCTGTCCTTCCTTTCGGGGTGCTCCGCAGTGAGGGCAGGCCGCTGCCTGTGCGGGAGCTGCTGCGGGCTGAACGGGTGCTGCCATCGGTGCGCCCATCGGGGGCATCGGCTGTGCTGCAAACTGCATCGGCATACCGCCCTGAGCCATCAGCTCGCGGTTGGCCTTGACCCTCTTAATCAGAGCCCAGATGCACAGCGCCAGCAGCGCCGCCGAGATAAGCAGGAAGATCACCATGCCTGTTCTCTCGCTCTTGAGCTGATCGACCAGCTTCTCTTGGGTGTAGTTCTTGCCGTTATAGTTCACTATCTTGTATTCGGGCAGATCCTCGGCCTCGCTTATCTGCATCATGTTTCCGAGGGTCGCGAGCAGGGCGATGATGGTCAGTACGCCTGTGATAACTATTCCTACGATGGGTAATGCAATGCTTTTCTTGTTCATTTTAATGTTCCTCCGTTATTTAAGTTTTGTTTTTTTTCGTTGTGTTTATCAGGACTTGAGCAGCGAGAAGACTGCTGTTGCGGCTGCTACGCCTACAGCACCCTTAGCGGCGGCTGCTGCGGTCTCGGCGTTCTGTGCGGAGATGGCGGTCAGGGTCTCGACAACTGCCTGGTGCTTCTCAAGCTCGAGAAGGTTGATGGCTTCCTGAAGGTTGTTCGCTCTCATGTTCTGCAAATAGCCGTACATATATCTGAACGAAACGCTGTCTCTGTAGTCGTAGGGGAGCCACGCAAGCGAAACATCGTTTTTAAGTGTCTCGAGCTGCTGTCTGTTGCTCTCGAGGGCTGCACGCTCGGCGTTAAGCTCCTTCTGTGCTTTCATCTTGTTCACGATCGCGAAAGCGATGCCTGCTGCGAGGAAGATGAAGCAAAGTATCCCACTGCTGCCGGACACGGCGCTTGCAATGATGAGGGAGAGCAGGCTGATGATGACCGCGCGTTTGGTCGAGGCCTTCTTTTCGAGCTTTTCGACCTTTTCCTCGGCGGCCTCGATAGCGTTTTCGTGCCCCTCGATCGCGTTCATTATCTGTCCGTTTGCGCTCATCTGAGAAATGAGCATCTGTCTTTCCTGTCCGTTGTTCATATAGCCCATTGCGGGAGCTGTGTTTGTGTTTGCCATTACTGCTGTGTTCTCGTTTGCGATATTATTGTTATACATATTATTTTCCTCCGTTTTTTTAGGTCTTGTTTTTTGGTTTGTGGTTTATGTTTTCAGCCCTGAGCCCGGCAGCGGAAGACCTTTGCTTGCCGCCGCCGAGTTGAAAGGCTGGCGCAGGTTTGTTTGTAAAGCTCTATGCGCTCTTGTCATAGAGCCCCGTGATCCATGCCGTCGTGTTCCTCTGTTTGTTTGTGTTCCTCATTGTGATTACCAGCCTTTCAATTATTATTCTTTCTCTTGTTCTGTTTTTCTTCTCTCTGTAACTTAGATACACGAGAGGGAAAAAACTGCACCGTTTTTCAAAAAAATTTTTATTTTTTTCTTCTCTCTGTAACTTAGATACGCGAGAAGGAAAAAACTGCACCGTTTTTCAAAAAAATTTTTTATTTTTTTCTTCTCTCTGTAACTTAGATACACGAGAGGGAAAAAACTGCACTGTTTTTCAAAAAAAATTTATATTTTTTTCTTCTCTCTGTTACTTAGATACGCGAGAGGAAAAAAACTGCACCGTTTTTTCAAAAAAGATCTATATTTTTTCCCTTCTGTTCATTAGAGGGCGCGTCTTTCAAAAAGGTTACAGCTTTTTTGAAAAAAATAAAAAAATCCCCGCTCACAGGAACGGGGACAGTGTTATCAATACAGTTTCTTTACCCACATCGAGGGCGCCGCGAGCATTAACAGCGGCAGACATTCAAGTCTTCCGAGCAGCATATCAATGCTCAGCACGATCTTGGACATATCGGACAGCTCGGCGTAGCTCAGGGCTGGGCCGACTCGGCTGATGCCAGGGCCGATGTTGTTGAGGCACGCCATCACGGACGAGAAGCTTGTCGCGAAGTCGAAGTTGTTCAGCGACACCAGCAGCATCGAGATAACAAAGATCAGCAGGTATATGATAAGGTAGGCGCTGACGTTGTGGACAGTCTCAATGTCCACGGTCTTATCGTCGGACTTGACAAGATTGACGGACTTGGGGTGCAGCAGCTTGCGGAGATTGCGCTTGGCAGTTTTTGCAAGTATTATCACTCGCGATACCTTGAAGCCGCCGCCCGTAGAGCCTGCGCAGGCGCCGATGAACATCAGCGTCAGCAGTATCATCTTTGAGAACTCGGGCCATCGGTCAAAGTCCGCCGTCGAATAGCCCGTCGAGGTCATTATCGAGCCGACCTGGAACGAGGCGTAGCGGAAGGCCTTGGAGATATTGGGATAGACGCCGTAAGCCAGAGTGTTGGCGCAGATAAGCCCGATGGACACGATTATCGTTGAGAGGTAGACCTTAAGCTCGGTGTTCTTCCAGATCCCGATGAACTTGCGCATCAGGATAAAGTAGTAGATGTTGAAGTTTATGCCGAAGAGTATCATGAACACGGTCACAACGCCCTCAAGGTAGGCGGAGTCGTAGTGCCCCACGCCAAGGTTCTTGACATTGAAGCCGCCCGTGCCTGCTGTGCCCATCGCGTGACATACGCTGTCGAAGAGCGGCATACCGCCTGCCAGCAGAAAGATTATCATTATGCCCGTCAGCACGCCGTAGATAACGTAAAGTATCAGCGCCGAGGATTTGCCCTTCGGCACAAGCTTTTCGACCGTGGGCCCCGGACACTCGGCACGCATCATTTGCAGGCTCGAGGATTTCTTGTCCGAGGGGAGAATGGCGATGGTCAGCACCAGAACTCCCATGCCGCCTACCCAGTGGGTGAAGCAGCGCCAGAACATCATGCCCTGGGTCAGCTTCTCAACATCGTTGAGGATAGAAGCGCCCGTGGTCGTGAAGCCCGAGATACTCTCGAAGACCGCGTCTATAAGCCTTGGTATCTGTCCGCTGATGTAGAATGGCATCGCCCCGAAAAATGAGATAACTATCCACGAGAGAGCCGCGACAGCAACTCCGTCACGGGGGGTCATGTTCACCTTTTCGTGCTGCTTTACAAGCAGGCCGGGCAGCGCCACGGCGGTGGTTATCACCGACATGAAAACGAAGACCTTCAACGTGCGGAAATCCTTGAAATACAGAGAGATGACCGCAGGCAGAAGCATAAGCGCCGCCTCTATCAGCATTATCTGTGACAGCGTTCTCCATACAACTCGTTTGTTCAAGCTAACGTCTCCTTAATCAAGAATGTCTTTAAGCTCTGCAAAGCGGTGCTCCTTGGTAACAACGAGCACGGAATCTCCAAGCTGTATCATGCTGTTGCCGTTGGGGATGATCGCCTGCCGCTTGCGTATTATCGCGCAGATAAGGATGTCCTTTTTAAGATTGATGTCCTTCAGGGGGATATCGGTCAGCTGCGGGATACGCTCGGTGACATTGAACTCTATGGCTTCCGCCCTGTTGTCGATTATGTGGTAAAGCGATTCTATCCTGCTTTCGGAGGAGGCGTTCTGCAAGGAACGTACATAGCTGAGTATAAGGCCGTTGGTAAGCTTCTTCGGCGAGATAATGGATTCAAGCCCGAGCATAGCGGACATATCCACATAAGAGCCGCGGTTCACCTTGGTGATTATCTTTGCCTTCGAGTTGTTCTTTGCGAAGAGGGACATTATTATGTTCTCTTCGTCGATGCCCGAGAGCGCCACGAATGCGTCCACATCGGCGATGCCCTCGTCAAGCAGCAGCTCCTGATCGCTGCCGTCGCCGTTTATGATCGTTGCCTTTGGAAGCAGGTCGCAGAGCGTTGTGCAGCGTTCATAGTTCCGCTCGATGACCTTTACTCTCATGCCGATCGAGCAGAGCTGCTGCGCCAGATAGTAGCCTATCTTGCCGCCGCCGACGATCATAACGGATTTTATCCTGGTGTTTATCATCCCGTTTTCCTTGAAGAAGCGCTCCAGGTCGCTGTGAGAGGCCGCAACGTTTATCCTGTCGCCTGCCTGCAAAACAAAGTCGCCTGTCGGAATGAATATCTCCTGGTCGCGCTGTACAGCACAGATCAGGAACTGTATCTTCAGCCTTTTGTAGATCTCGGCCAGTGACAGCCCGCAGAACGGCGAGCCCTCGCGGAGCCTGTTCTCAACCACCTCGACCTTGCCTTTGCCAAAGACCTCGACTCTTGCTGCGTTGGGGAACACCAGCACCCGCGAGATCTCCTCGGCGGTGGTCAGCTCGGGGTTGATGATGAGCTCAAGACCCAGATCTTTTTTGATAAGATCTATCTGATTGTAGTATTCGGGATTGCGCACTCTGCAAGCTGCGCGCTCAACGCCGAGCTTTCTTGCAACTATACAGCAGAGCATATTCAGCTCGTCGTGAGCCGTTGTGGCGATAAGCATATGCGCCTTCTTGATGCCTGCCTCGAGCTGGACGGCAGCTGTGGCGCCGTTGCCCTCGATGCACATAAGATCCTGAGAGTTCAGCATTCGCTTTATCGCGTTTGGATTGTTGTCGATCACCGTCACATCATGCCCCTCGATAACAAGCTGCGAGGCGAGTGTGGCGCCGACCTTTCCTGCGCCGATTATTACAAATTTCATCGTTCTATCTTCTTTCTTTTATAGGGCATACTATGTCATGATAATAGTATAATAAATAAGTATACCACTATCGTCCGCTTTTGTCAATATGCAGTTTCGTCAAAACAGGCTCTGCCGGTTTATGTGTTTTGTCAGCTTTTTTCTGTATTTCCGCCTATCGGGAGGGCCTGAAAAGTTTTAACACAAAAAAAGTTGACATAAGCGGCTTTTTGTACTATTATATTATATGTGATGCTGAGACCGCAGCAGCCGCTCTTGGCTGCTGTATCTGTATTTTTCGATAAATCGGAGCTGAATGTATGTTCATTATCAACTTTTTTACCATACTGATCGGCAAGATCCTCTCGGGTCTGCTGCACCTGCTTGGAAAGAACGCGGGAAACCTCCCGGGGCTCGTTCTGTGGACGATAAACAAAAACTGCCTCAAGGCCTTTAAGATCGACTGCCCGATAATCGCGGTAACAGGCACCAACGGCAAGACCTCGGTTACAAATTTCATTGCCGAAATGTTCCGCAAAGAGGGGAAGAACATAATCACCAACCCCGAGGGCAACAACCTTGACACAGGCATCACCTCGCTGCTGCTCAACCACTGCACAATGGGCGGCAGGGTCAAGGCCGACTATCTTATCCTTGAGACCGACGAGAGCCACGTCCCGGTAGTTTATTCAAAGCTGAAGCTCGAGACCCTTGTGGTGCTCAACTTCTTCCGCGACCAGCTTGACAGGAACGGCGAGGTCGAAACGCTTATCCTTAAAGTCAACAAGTTCTGCGAGACCTTCGAGGGCAACCTTATCCTCAACGGCGACGACCCGAACGTTGCACGCCTCGGCCTTGCGAACCCGAACAACAAGAACGTGCGCTATTTCACCGTGGACAAGTACGACTTTGCCACCGACACCCTGCACGAGGCAGGCGAGGGCCGCTTCTGTCCGCGATGCGGAAAGGCGCTGAGATACGACTACTACCAGTATTCCCATATCGGACGTTTTGAGTGTCCCGGCTGCGGCTACGGTAAAAACAGCTATTACTCGCGCTTTACCTCCGTCGATCTGGAGAAGCCCTCCTTCACCGCGGACGGCAAGGAGTTCACCACCGCAGGCAACAGCATCTATTATATGTATAATCTCTGTGCCGTGTACTCGGTCGCCAAGCTCTACGGCATCAGCGAAGAGACCCAGCGCAGCGTCTTCGAGAATTTCAAGGTCAACAACGGCCGCATGGAGCAGTTTGAATATAAGGGCTCGAGCCTTGTGCTGAACCTTGCGAAGAACCCCGTGGGCGCAAATATGACCGTCCGTGCCCTGAACGAGACCAAGGGCGATAAGGAGCTGCTTTTCGTGCTCAACGACAACCTTGCCGACGGCCATGACGTTTCGTGGATCTGGGACATCAATTTCAGCGTCTTCAACAACGTCACCCGCGTTGTCACCAGCGGAAGGCGAGCCTATGATATAGCCGTCAGGATAAAATGCTCGGGCTATGACCCAGACAAGATCGTTGTCCGCCCCGACCTCGACGACGCCGTGAAGGAGCTTTTCTCGACCACGGGCAGAAAGTTCGCTGTAGCAAATTATACTGCCGTCCAGCCCACAAGAGCGGCTCTGAACCGCTTTATCAACGGAAAGGAGAACGCAAATGGCTAAGCTCAGAATTCTCCATATGTATCCCGATATGCTCGACCTCTACGGCGACAGCGGCAACATGGAGATAATCTCCTACCGCTGCAAAAAGCGCGGGATAGATGTTTCTATCGACAAATACTCCCTCGGGCAGGGCAGCAGCACCGATTTTACCTCCTATGACCTGATCTATCTTGGCGGCGGCGCGGATTTCGAGCAGCAGCTGCTCGCTGACGATCTGCTCTCCTGCCGCGACAACATCATGGAGGCCTACAAAAAAGGCACGTTCATTCTGATGATCTGCGGCGGCTATCAGCTGATGGGTCAGTATTACAAGGACTCCAACGGCAAGAAGATACCCGGGCTCGGCCTGTTCGATTATTACACAGTCGCCTCGACCGACAAGTCCAAGCGCTGCATAGGGAACATCGTGATCGAGACCGAGATCGGCGGTGAGAAGTACAAGGTCATCGGCTTCGAGAACCACGGCGGCATGACCGAAAACGTTGCTTCTCCCTTCGGCACCGTGCTTTTCGGCAACGGCAACAGCTTCGGCAGCAAGAGCGAGGGCTACTTCGAGAAAAACGTCATCGCGACCTATCTTCACGGGCCGCTGCTCTCGAAAAACCCCAAGGTCTCGGACTACATCATCTCCTACTGCCTGAGCCGCGGCGGCAATATCCGCCCCCTCGAGCCGCTTAACGATACGCTCGAAGAAAAGTGCAGAGAAGTGATGCTGGAGCGCCTCGCGCTGCTCGGCTCAGTGAAGAGTGAATAGTTAAGGCTGCGCTTACGCGCAAAATGGCCATTCGGCCGACACAGACAGATGTAAAACAGCAAATGCTGCCTCTTGCTCCGTCTGCTTCGGCCGAATGGCCATTATTCACTTTTCACTCTTCAATATTCATTGAGCCGGGCGCAGCGAGGCGTTACCGCTACACGTGTACCGTCAGCGGCAGCAGCTCTCCGAGATCGTAGGGCGTCTTCTGGTATACGCAGTAGTTCAGCCAGTTTGCGTACATAAGGTTCGCCGAGCAGCTCCAGTTGAAGATCGGCTTCTTCGTCGGATCGTTGTCAGGGAAATAGTTGTAGGGGATCTTTATGTCCAGTCCCTTGTCAAGGTCGCGGAAGTATTCCTTCGAGAGAGTTTCGCGGTCGTACTCCCAGTGCCCGAGAATAAAGAACTGGCGCTCCTCGC
>CAMNBY010000106.1 GCA_946533615.1 uncultured Clostridia bacterium | reverse complement strand
GCTCTTGAAGGCAGGCAGCTCCAGCCGATCCTGCTTGCCGCCGAGGCGTGAGCAAAGCACCAAAAAGGCACCTCTGCCCGATCGCGGCAGAAGTGCCTTTGTCTTGTTTGGCTGAGCGACGCGCACTTTATCATTTTATCCTGAAATAAAGCGTCTTTTTTCCGCCGAAGCGTTCGCCGCGCCCGAGGACGTCTACCGAAGCCACACCGCGCTCGATGTTGTTCGAGTGCTTTATCTTGTAGTCCTTGTCCTTTTCGAGCAGCTCACCCTCAAAGTAGACCTCGAGCGTCTGCCAGAGCTTTTTGCCTGTGTGCTTTTTGTCCTTGAGCCCCGTGACCTCGAACTCCTTTGCGTTGTGCCTGATAAGGAACTGCTCGCTCTTTTCGCCGTGGTTCCTGCCGATGCCGCGGACCGTGACGGTCGCCGTGCCTGCCTTGATGTTGTCGGTGTATTCCACCTCGTAGTCCTTGCCCTCTATCAGCTGGGCGGTGCCGTGGGTGACGTCAAGATCCTTCAGAGTCAGCGGCTTGCCTGTGTAAAGCTTTTTGGTGATGCCGTGTATCTCGCACTCCGAAATATCTATCGGCGGCAGCTCGCAGAGGTAGCCGTCGCGCTTGAGGGCTTCAAACAGCCTGTCGGTGTTGTGCCCGTCATTGAAGGCCACGATGTCGCGGAATTTCTCGATATGCTCGGGGCGCTGCGGGCCGTAGTAATTCTTCTCTATCAGCCCCGGCAGGTCGTCGAAGGAGTAGCTTACATCGGCAAAAACGTTGTCGTCGTTGAGCACCACCCACATCTTCGACATTCTGGCGAAGTAATCCTTCTCCTCCCAGCAGAAGATCACCTTCGAGCCTCTGTAGAAGGCATCGTAGGAGATGCTCGAAACGTCGGTTATCATCAGCTCCGTCCTTCTTAAAATATCGTCATAGGGGACGTCGGTGAGGATATGCCTGCCCAGAGGCGTGTTGTCGAACTTGCCGCGTATCAGCGGATGAGTGAGTATCACTACCTTGTCTTTCAGCTTGTCGGGGACGGCGTTGTAGATGTTGAGCATATACTTGTAGTAGCTGGATGCGGTGGGGTCGTCCTCGTACATATTGATCTCCCACTTCCTGTAGGTGGTCATTATAACTATCAGGTCGTGCTGCTCGTCAAGCTTCGAGCGGTCAAACTTCGGGAAGCCCGTGACGTAGATGTCTCTGTGAGGGAAATGAGCGTAGTCGGTGAGGTGCTTGGCTTCGGTCTCCGAGGATACCACTATGCGCCCGTATTTCGGGAAGGACTTGCCCTTTATGATGAACGCTTCCGCCTCGGTTATGCCCTTGATGTAATATACGCCGTGCTGAAGGAACACATAGCGGTAATCTTCGCTGAGTATCTTGCCCCTTGCCAGCGGGTTCTTGACAAAGTATTCGATACCGTGTTGGACAAGCTCGGAGCTAAGGAAAACATCGGCATAGAAGAACAGGAAATAATGCTTGTAGCTGTACTGCTCGACAACGTATTTCCTGTATTTTTCGGGCACCTTGTCCTTGTACACGCTGTCCTTTGAGAGCACAAAGTACACGGGCTTCATTCCCTCGAATGCGTTGTCTATCAGCTTTTCAAAGACGATGGCGCCGCTCTCCTCGTATTTCTGGCTTTTCTTTTCAAACATCAGTATGCAGCCCGTGCCGCCCTCGGCGCGTTTTTTCATAGCCTCACTGTAGGCCCTGCGCATCCTGTGCTCTTCCCAAAAGCCGTCTATGCGGTTCGGCTCGTGGACCGAGAGATATACGTTATTGAGCTTTGTCTGGCTGAAATAAGCCGTCAGCTTCGGCCTCGGATGAGAGGACTTCGACGCCTGTGGGAAGCGGCCGTCCTTGCCGCAGACGGGGAGCTCGGGGTTCAGCTCCCATTTCAGGTTCTTGCGTCCGCCGAAGCCGTTCTTGTCGGTGAAAACTATGTAGACAGCCGCATTGGCGCCAAAGCTCAGCAGCCCGTCGATCGGTACCCTCACGCGGAATCTTTTCCCCGAGTAAAGGTCGCCGTCAAAGGGCAGGTCAGTGCTCACGCCGAGCCACTCGGGCTCGAAGGTCTGGCCTGCTATCTCGAGCTTCAGGTCGGAATGCTCCACGGGAAGCGCGTCCTTCTGTATGAAGATCCGCCCATTGACCACGAAGCCCTTCTTGTTGGCCTTGACCGAGGTCAGCTCGCTCCTGAGGTCATAAAAGCGGTTGTATAACCTGATACCGTCCTCATACTTCACAAGATCTGTGATCTCGCCTCCGCGTATCAGCTCGTAGCCGAAGCCTTCGTCAAGTATGGTGTATTCGTCGTTGACCTTAAACTCCATTTTTACACCTTTTTTCAGAATATTAATAAACCGATATTGCCCCGTCGGCAGAGCGGGGCAATCGGTCATATAGTTTTATTTATCCTTGTCTACAAGCTCTACGATGCCGCCTACGTCCTCGGCGTCCTTTGAAATGTCCTCGGAGGCGCGCTTGACAGCCTCCTCTCGGGACTTTTCGAGAGCTTCGTTTATGTCCTTGCCGAGAAAGTCGGGCAGCTCCATGCCTGCCTGCTTGAAGAGATCTCCAAGAGGAGGAACGGACTGCATCAGACCGCTGAGAAAGTTTGCGGTGGAGCCCTTTCCGTCAGAACCCGAGCCTGTGTCCCAGACAGTGATCTTGTCGATCTTGATGTTCTTGATAGCTTCGACCTGAATAGCGATCAGCTGTTCCAGCTTGTCAGCAACTATCAGCTTGACAGCAGCATCAGCGTCGCCGCCTGCGGCCTCTACCAGTCTGCGCATACCTTCGGCCTGCTTGGAGAGTATCTCCTGATTACCTTTAGCCTCTGCCTCCATTTTAGCGAAGATCGCGTCGGCCTCGCCTCGTGCCTTGCGCCTTGCTACCTCGGCCTCGGCCTCGGCTGCGATCTCGGCCTCCTGCTTGGCGACCTGAGCCTTAACGATTATGTCAGCCTGCTGAGTAGCGCGTTCCAGCTCGGCACGGGTCTGCTCGGCCTGCTGCTGAGCGATGTAGGCTTCCTGCTTTGCCTTTGCGGCCTGAACGGCCTCGGCGGCAGTAGCCATGCGAAGTGCTTCGGCCTCGGCTTCACGCCTCTTGGCCTCGGAGTGTGCGATCTCTACCTTTGCGGTGTTCTCGCCGTCGATAGCCGATGCGTTTGCGGAAGCCACCTGGATACGCTGATCCTTCTGGGCGTTGGCCTGACCGATCTCACCGTCGCGGTGCTTCTCGGCAACAGATTTCTTCGCGTCGTTGATAGCCTTTGCGGCGGCCTCTTTACCGAGGGATTCCAAATAGCCCGACTCGTCGGTTATATCCGTTACGTTTACGTTTATAAGTCTAAGACCGATCTTTTTGAGCTCGATCTCAACGTTGTTGGAAACCGCGATAAGGAACTTGTCACGGTCGGAGTTGATCTCCTCGATAGCCATAGTCGCGATTATCAGACGCAGCTGACCGAAGATGATGTCCTTGGCCAGCTCCTGTATCTCGATGAGCTTGAGACCCAGCAGGCGCTCGGCGGCGTTCTGCATGACTCCCGGCTCTGTGGAAATGCCGACTGTGAACCGAGAGGGGACATTGATACGGATATTCTGCTTTGAGAGCGCGTTTTTGAGATCTACATTGATCGAGATCGGCGTCAGATCCATGTACTGATAGCTTTGCAGCACGGGGATTATGAAAGCTGCGCCGCCGTGGATACACTTGGCGCTCTTTGTCTGGCCGTTCTTGTCGGTCCCGACCTTACCGTAGATAACGAGTACCTTGTCGGACGGGCACTTGCGGTATCTTGAAAG
Source organism: uncultured Clostridia bacterium (assembly GCA_946533615.1). GTDB lineage: Bacteria > Bacillota > Clostridia > Oscillospirales > Ruminococcaceae > FB2012. Next base: position 944 of record CAMNBY010000106.1, on the reverse strand, counting down.
GATAGCCGCAATAGCTGCGAAAAGCACTACAACTACAACGCATACGATTATTAGGGTCTCTGCACCTGGCATAATAATACCTCCTGTTTTTAAGCCGTTTTCAGGCCGAATGAACACTCGCGGATTCGCTCACGCCTGTGTGATGTGCCGGGGCTCCCTGCGATACGGCGAGCCGGCACAGGCCTTGCTACACGACTTATTATACATTATTTTCTTCTGTTCTGCAATAGTTTTTTTACATTTTGTTTATTTTTATTGTTTTATTTTTTATCGGCCGGATCCTTATGTATCCGAAACACCGCGGCATAGCTGCCGGCAGCAAGCACCAGCACACCGATCACGGCGCAGGCTGTCACTCGCTCTCGACCGTCACGGTGTCGCCGCTCAGGTCGGTCACACGCACCTGTGTTCCCGTCGGGATAAGCTCGTTCGAGCTTGTTATCGCCGTGAGCTCGCGCAGCTGCCCCTGCACTGTCATCATGATCTTTCCGCTGCCGCTGCCCTTGGGCGGTATCGGGACGTAGACCGTGCCGACTTCGCCGAGACAGTTGCGCATATCAAGGGTGCCGTTCTCCACCAGCCTTGTCGAGAGCTGGACGATCTTGGCCACCGCGAGCATCACGAGCAGACCGAGTACAAAGCCCACACCGATTGCCAGCGCCGTTGGCATTTTTGATTGTACGCAGACGATCGAAGTCCAGCTGAACACCGTCAGGAACGCCACTATGGTCTGGAGCGTGAACATACGCATGGAAGAGAAGTCTCCCGGGTTGCCGCCGTCCATTACCTGATGATGCCCCGTGATGTCGTGGTCGATGATGCTGTGAGCGCTCATGTCTGCGGCAGCGAAGTCCGAGTGGACGTCGAAGCCGCCGTGCAGCCCACCGCTGTCAAAGTCCAGCCCCGAGGTGTCGGAGATGTCCACACCGGTGCCGCCGTCGTGC
>CAMNBY010000105.1 GCA_946533615.1 uncultured Clostridia bacterium | reverse complement strand
TGCAGGATCTTACATTTCATCGTTTACCGTCTCGTCTGCTTCGTCTTCGATGATCTCTTCGGCGGCTTCCTTTGCGGCGCGTTCCTCGTTGATACGCTTTGCGTCTGCAAGAATGTCGCTGCAATTCTCGCGGATATCGGTGGCCTTTGTCATAACATCTTCCTTAGCTCTGAGGGCGGCGGCAGCAGTGTGGGTGTAAACCTTCTTTGCGTCCTTGCTTCCAAGTATTTTAACCCCGGCAGTCCCGAACAGAACGCCGCTTGCAAATATACCTATCTTTGTCCAGCTGAAACTCATAAAAATACCTCCAATAATTGATATGATCAAGCAGTAACCTATAGCTAACTGCTATTTTATTATATCACCGCCGAGATACATTGTCAAGATAAGTCGAATAATAATTTATAAACTCTTGTCTTGACTTTAGCACCCGTTTACAATATAATTAAATTGTCCGCTCGATGCGGAAATAGAAAGAGGCCATAGAAATGACACATAACTCACAACGCAAAAGACCGCAGATACGCACTCTGTGTCAGTCGCCGATGCTTACGGAGCTAAACGGGCTTACAAGCAGCGTTGACCTTCCTGAATGCGGAGAAAACGACCTTTTATTTATTATATGCCGAAGCGGCAGCTTAGAGTTCCGCTCGGGGAAAGAATATTACTATCTTTCGGGGCGTGAAGCGCTGCTTATACACAGCTGCGGCGAAAGCCCCGCCATCTGCTTCCCTTCCGAGGGCTGCGATGCGGCGTTTATGCTTATTGACAGGCGAGAGGTGTTTTTCATCTCGGCGCAGCTGGTGTTTGACAAGCTCATGAGCGGCAGCGGGACGATGATCACCCTCGGCTCCGATGCAGTGGAAGTAATTGAAAAGCTTGAAACAAAGGCTCGCGGCCTTGGTCGGGAATACACAAAGCACAAGTGCGAGGAACTGATACTCCTGATGTGCCTGAACGCCGAAAGGCAAAAGGATAAAGACAGCCGAGCTTGCACCGAAGAGCAGCTTACACTCGCAAGGCAGGCGAAGCAGCTTATAACCGCCGATCTTTCAAAAAAACTGACTATCCGACAGCTGGCGGAAGCACTTCAGGTCTCGGAAACAAAGCTGAAGCTGACGTTTGCGCGGGTCTACGGGCAGCCCGTTTACTCATATACCAAGGAACTTAAAATGAAGAAAGCCGCTTCCCTGCTGACAGAGAGCGGCAAAACAGTTCTTGAGATAGCGGGAGAACTTGGATATGATAACGGCAGCAAGTTCTCGGAGGCTTTCAGGAGCGTTTTCAGCAAATCTCCCAGAGAATACAGAGCGGAAGAAAATTAAGTGCCGACCCATAATTCGGCGCTTTATTGATCGTTAAACAAAAACAGTAGATTTATATCAACTTTTGTGCTATAATAGTGGAAAAGACTTGAACGGAGGAAACTCAGCTTGGATATGCACGAATTCTACATGGGAAATGTCTATGATGCCTACGAATACTTTGGGGCACACAAGGAGAACGGGACTATGGTCTTCCGAACCTTTGCGCCCAATGCTCAGAACGTCTGCCTTACGGGAGAATTCAACGGCTGGACAGAACAGCCAATGAACAAGAACGGGCAGGTCTTCGAGCTTTACAGCGAGGCCGCCGATTATGACCAAATGTATAAATACGTTATCTACGGCTCTGACGGACAGCGCCGCGAGCACTGCGACCCTTACGGCTTCGGAATGGAGCTTCGCCCGGGGTTTGCTTCATACACGCGGGATCTTAATGCCTATCAGTTCCACGATGAAGAATGGATGCAGAACAGAGACAAGAACTACGACAGGCCAATGAACATCTACGAGCTGCATCTCGGCTCCTGGCTGAAAAACCCCGAAGACGAGAACGGCTGGTACAAATATAACGAGCTTGCCGACAGGCTGATCGATTATTGCAGGAAGATGCACTTCACGCACCTTGAATTCATGCCGCTAAGCGAGCACCCCGCCGATGTTTCGTGGGGCTATCAGAACACAGGATTCTTTGCGCCGACCTCGCGCTACGGCACCGCCGCCCAGCTTATGGAACTAATCGACAAGCTGCATCAGGCAGGCATCGGCGTGATACTTGATTTCGTGCCTGTTCATTTCGCCATCGACGACTACGCGCTTATAAAATACGACGGGCAGGAGCTTTACGAATATGTAAACAGCAATGTTACGGTAAGCGAATGGGGCAGCTGCAATTTCAACTTTTCCCGCAGAGAGGTCATCTGCTTTATGCAGTCGGCTGCTGATTACTGGCTCTCGAAGTACCACATCGACGGCCTGCGCATGGACGCTGTCAGCCGAGCTATATACTGGATGGGCGATGTCGGCAGAGGCATAAACCCTAACTCGCTGGAATTCCTGAAAAGCATGAACAGCGGCTTGCAGCGCCGTCACCCGACAGCAATGCTTATCGCCGAGGATTCTACGGCTTATCCAAAGATCACAGCGCCCATCGAATACGGCGGCCTGGGCTTCGACTACAAGTGGGATCTCGGCTTCATGAATGACACGCTGAATTTCTTCAAAACGCCCCCGACCGAGCGTCCCGCACACTACCACAAGCTCACGTTCTCGATGATGTATTTCTACAACGAGCTTTATATGCTGCCCTTTTCTCACGATGAAAACGTACACGGCAAGGCCACGGTTATACAGAAGATGTGGGGAGACTACGATCAGAAGTTCCCACAGGCCCGTGCGTTTTATATGTATCTTTTCACACACCCCGGAAAGAAGCTGACCTTTATGGGCAGCGAGTTTGCACATTTCCGTGAGTGGGACGAAGAAAAGGAGCTTGACTGGTTCATGCTCAAATATCCTATGCACGACAGCTTCCGCGAATATTTTGCTAAGCTTGGAGAGCTTTACTGCACAAGGCCGAGCCTTTACATTGGAGAATACAACAGCGAGCGCTTCAAATGGCTGATAGTTGATGATGTTAACGAGTGCATTTACGCTTACGAACGCAGCTGCGGCGATGAAAAGACCGTCAGCGTTTTCAATTTTTCGGATATGCCGAGAACGGCCTGCCTGCGTTTTGACGACCCCACCCGGCTCCGCGAGCTGCTGAACAGCGATTGGAACATCTACAACGGCGAGACAACGAAACCCGAGACGGACATCATTCTGAATACGGTCACGGGCGGAGTTGACTATGTGCTGTGGGTGGAGCTGCCGCCGTTCTCGTCGCGAATGTTCGATGCGAGCCCGATTACAGAGCCCGACGAGCCCGAGCTCTCCGAGCCCGCAGATGCGGTGCTTGAGGACGGCGAGAGAAATGTTATAATTCTTGAGATCGAAGATGAATAAAAAGCAGGATATCCGTTCGCTGCCGAGCGGATATCCTGTTTTTCTTTACAAGCATTCTGAGCGGATCGTCACTTGATAGCGGCGCAGATAGCGTCGCCCATACCCGAACAGCTAACGAGCGTCATGCCCTCGGACATTATATCTCCTGTGCGGATGCCGTTATCAAGAACGGTGTTGATGGCGTTTTCAACAGCATCTGCCTCGGCCTGCATATCAAACGAGAAGCGCAGCATCATTGCCGCAGAAAGAATAGTCGCGATGGGGTTGGCTTTGTTCTGGCCTGCGATGTCAGGAGCAGAACCGCCCGAGGGCTCATAAAGGCCGAACTTGGTCTCGTTCATCGAGGCTGACGCCAGCATACCGATCGAGCCGGTTATCATCGAAGCCTCGTCTGAAAGTATGTCA
>CAMNBY010000104.1 GCA_946533615.1 uncultured Clostridia bacterium | reverse complement strand
GGCAAGGAAAATTTGTGTGCTATGACGGAAAATATGCAAGCAGATGACGTGCAGAGGCGCAAGCCGCGGGTTGTGCGGTGTTGCCTTAAGGCAAACGTATCATTGAAAGCTCGCATCTTCCGCAGCCTGCACAAAAACCCGGCGGAAAGCTGTACAAGCTGCACAAGGGAGGAAGGCTGCAAAAAACGCAAAAACGATCTCTGCGGAAAAGCGGCGCTCTCGGTTGACATTATGCCTCGGGCGTGGTATAATATAGTAAATATGAATATTACATTCTCGCATGAAAGGAATGTTGGAATATGCAATACTTTCTTCTTGTGCTCGGATTTCTGCTGCTGATAAAGGGCGCGGACTTCTTCGTTGACGGCAGCTCGGGACTTGCAAAGCGGCTCCGCGTGCCGACTATGATCGTCGGCCTGACCGTTGTTGCGATGGGCACCAGCCTTCCCGAGGCCTCGGTAAGCATCGCGGCTTCTGTCGCAGGCAAGAACGACCTCGCCATAAGCAACGCCATCGGCTCGAACATTTTCAATCTTCTGATCGTCTGCGGCGTTTGCGCAGCCATTATCCCGATCACTATCAAGCAGCTCACGATCGAGCGCGAGTTCCCGTTTTCGATGCTCGTTGCGGGCGCCCTGCTGGTCTTCTGCATCACGGGCAGGCACATAACGCGCCTTGAGGGCCTGCTGCTGCTGGGGCTGTTCGTGCTGTTCCTGATGTACACGCTGAACGCGGCACAGAGAGCACGCGGCTCGGCTGAGGAAGAGCCCGCTCCCGAGAAGCTTATGGAAATGTGGCAGTGCCTGATCTACATCGTGCTGGGCGTCGCAGCCCTTGCTGTCGGCGGACGTGTAGTTGTCTCGGCAGCTTCGCACATCGCACACGCTCACGGCGTTTCGGACAACGTCATCGGCCTGACGATAGTTGCGGCAGGCACCAGCCTTCCCGAGCTTTTCACCTCTGTGCTGGCGGCGCTGAGGAAGGAGACCGACATCGCCCTCGGCAACATCATCGGCTCGAACATCTTCAATATACTCTTTGTGCTCGGCACGGCGTCGCTCGTGTCGCCGATCAGCATAAGCAGCGCCAACATGATAGACATTGTAATGTTCATCATGATGAGCGTGGTAACGTTCTGGTTCTGCAAGACCAACCGCAAGCTCGTCCAGTGGGAGGGCGGCGTCCTGATTGGTATTTACATTGTCTACATCATCTACATCTGCGCAAGATAAAGCATATGAATATCGGGTATCCGTTTTTGGCGGATACCCGTTTTTTATTGCTGTTCTTTTCTGTTCATCAGCTCAAGTATCTCGCTGCTCGTGAAGTAATAGGCCTTGTCGCAGAAGTGGCACTTGACCTCGGTCTGCTCGTCCTCGGCTATCTCCTTCAGCTCGTCGGGACTAAGCGAGGCCAGGGCACGCTCAACTCTCTCGCGGCTGCAATCGCAGACGTAATCAACATCAAAATCGTCAAGCACATTGGGCTCGAGCCCTGCAAGAGCCATCATCGCGATATCCTCGGCGCTCTTGCCGCCCGAAAGCAGCTGTGTCACCGACTGCATGGACTTTATGTTCTCTTCGATCTGAGTGATGACCTCGTCGGAGGCGAAGGGCAGGAGCTGGATAAGGAAGCCGCCTGCCTGTGCGACCGTCAGGTCGGGGTTCACGAGCACACCGAGGGCGCAGACGCTCGGCACCTGCTCGCTGGTGGCAAGGTAGGAGGTTATGTCCTCGGCGATCTCTCCCGAAACTATCGGTATCTGTCCCGAGTAGGGCTCGCCGAGGCCGAGATCCTTGATGACGGACAGCGTGCCGTTGGTGCCTACCGCGCCTCTGACGTCCAGCTTGCCTACACTGTTCAGCGGTATCTCGACCACGGGATTCTGGATATAGGCCTTGACGTTGCCGTAGCTGTCCGCGACGGCGATGAGCGTACCTGCCGGGCCGCCGCCTGCCATTCTGAGCGTGATGCTGTCGTCCTTGCCTTTAAGGCCGAAGCCCAGCAGCGAAGCGCCGAGAGCGAGCCTTCCGAGAGCCGCCGTACATACCGCCGAGGTCTTGTGTATCTCTTCTATACGGGCGACGATGTCGCGCCCGTCGATCGCGCTGCACACCACCGAAGCGTCAGCGCTTATCGTTCTGATTATCTTTCCCATTTTTATGCTCCTTTTTTCAATGCACAATTCACAATGCACAATGCACAATGAATGTGCCGCCTGCGGCGGTATTTTCCGCGAGGCGGGTAAAACCGGCAATCAGTGTGAAATGTGAAATGAGCGCACGGGCATGGGTCGCGCCCTCTTCCACTATCTAAAACGGCCGAATGTATTCCCCTGTCAGGGGAAATGTCCGAAGGACAAAAGGGTAAATGTGCGCGAAGCGCACACCATAATTGTGCATTGTGAATTGTGCATTATGCATTATGATCAGCTTTTCTTCCTCGCGACGAACACCAGCCGCTCGCTTGTTTCGTTTGGCGGAGCGTCGGTGTAGCCGTCGTATTCCGCGAGGATCTCGAAGCCCGTTTCTTTCAGCAGGCTCAGGATCTCGTCCCTTGTGTAGAGGCGCTCCGTAAAGCTCTCCGAGTACCTGTCATAGCTGCCCTGCCCGTTCTTCTCGAAGAAGTCGAGGAAGATGTCCACCGAGCCGTCAGTGTCGTTGTACTGGTTCTGCCAGGCGCAGAACAGGTCGCCGAGGTCGTAGGTGAAGGCGTTCTGTGCCAGCACCTCGCGGTGCTTGTAGGCGGTGTTTATGTCAAAAATAAACATTCCGTCGGGGAAGGCAAAGAGCGACACGCGCTCGAAGGCATTTTTCACGTCCTCAAGGCTCGGCAGGTGGTTGATGCTGTCGAGGGTGCAGACGGTGACGTCGATCGTGCCGAACATATCCAGCGCCGTCATCTCCTGACAGAGATACTGTATAGGCAGGCCGCTGTCAAATTTCTTGTCGAGGGCAACGCCCAGCATCTCGGGCGAGCTGTCCGTGCCGATAACATCAAAGCCCCTGCGTGCAAGCTGCTCGCAAAGGCTGCCCGTGCCGCAGGCGACGTCGAGGAGTATCCCCTTCCTGCCGCCGAAGCGCCCGATGTAACGCTCGACGGCATCGGCGATAGCAGGATAATCAACGTTGCCCGTCAGCCTGTCGTAAAAGTATGAAAACGCGCCGTAGCCGCTCATTTATCCTCGCCCTTGTCCTTGCTGTAAAGTCTGTCGAAGACGATATTGTAGCCGCCGCTGCCGTCATAGGAGATCGAGCGGTTCACTCGGCTGATCGTGGCGG
>CAMNBY010000103.1 GCA_946533615.1 uncultured Clostridia bacterium | reverse complement strand
ACTGCCTCGCTCCTATGGCTAAGGCTCTGAACGACTATGCTCCTATCCAGAGCGGTATCATGAGCACTATCCATGCTTACACCGGCGACCAGATGATCCTTGACGGTCCTCACAGAAAGGGCGATATGAGAAGAGCTCGCGCAGGCGCTGCCAACATCGTTCCTAACAGCACAGGTGCTGCAAAGGCTATCGGCCTTGTTATCCCCGAGCTGAACGGCAAGCTCATCGGTTCTGCTCAGAGAGTTCCTGTTCCCACAGGCTCCACCACTATCCTTACCGCTGTTGTTAAGGGCGCAGACGTTACCAAGGAAGGCATCAACGCTGCTATGAAGGCTGCTGCTTCCGAGAGCTACGGCTACAACGAGGATCCTATCGTTTCTTCCGACGTTATCGGTATGAGATACGGCTCGCTGTTCGATGCTACTCAGACCATGGTAAGCAAGATCGCTGACGACCTCTATGAGGTACAGGTAGTTTCCTGGTATGACAACGAGAACAGCTACACCAGCCAGATGGTAAGAACCATCAAGTATTTCGCAGAGCTGGGCTAATCTCAAAGTCCAAATTCTAAGCATAATTGCAAATATTAAAGCCGTCCCCGCGAGGGGGCGGCTTTTTGTGTGTGGTTCATCAATTAAATATATCCGGAAATTGCTGTTCGATAAATGTCCAAATACCTGTCCATCTTACATTTAATTCCTCTTCGGGTAAAAACTCATCAACCACCCATCCGAGTTCTATATAATCTTCTGTCCCATCCATATATTCAAGATTAATGCTATCCAAAGAAAGTTTACTTGCGGTTTTGCAATAAATAGAGGGAGTATCACATGATAAGTCCAAAATATACTGTCCTTTTTGAACAGGGCCAATTGATTTTACGGAAAACTTTGATTTATTTGTAATATCATCATATGCAGGGTCGTTTACTGCATTATACATTGAATATAAACAAGTAGCGTATTTAATTTCTTTTTTACCTATATATTTTGCGAAAAAAATATACTGTAATCCACCAACAGAATTTTGTCCAACGAACATTAAATTGTATTTACCGTTAGATATATCAAACAAATCGTAAACATCTGCTTTTGGAGCGGCGGTTGTAGTAGTTGTTGTAGCACTTGTTGTTACAGGAGTTGTTGTTGTAGATGTTGTTTCAGGTACTGGTGTTGTGGTCGTGGTAGTTTCAGCCTTTGTTGTAGTAGCCTTCGATGTAGTGGTAGTTGTGCCGGTTGTAGCAGCGGTATTATTATTGCTCTTCGTGTTCCCGCAGCCGGCAACGGCGAAACACATCATCAACGCACAAATAACCGATAAAGTTTTTTTCATATTAACTCCTCCATTCTATGATAAATACTAAAATATTATCATATCTGAATTATACCACATTTTGTGCAAAATGTCACTATGCTGGCAGCATAATCGAGAAATTTTGTATAGATAAACAACAAAACGCTCGGATATTTGGATATATTGTCAAGAAATTATGCTGACAGCATAATATATTATGCTGTCAGCATAATTCTGGCATAAAAAATCGCCGCCCCGAGTGGGACGGCGGTCAGTGTTCAGCTGTGTTTATCTGCCCGAAAGGATATCCGCTCTTCTGCGGTTGTACTCGTCCTGAGTAATCATTCCGGAGGTCAGCATACTGTCAAGCTCGGCAATGCGCTGGGCGGTGATGTCGCCGCTCATGGGCTGCTGTGCATATCCCTGCTGGGGATAGCCCTGCTGCGGATAACCCTGCTGCGGATAACCCTGCTGGGGATAGCCCTGCTGCGGATAACCCTGCTGGGGATAGCCCTGATAAGGCTGGCCGTAGGGGTTCTGCATATAGGGGTTGAACTGCTGATAAGGCTGGGTATACTGCGGCTTTACGGCGCAGACGATAAGGCCGATCCAACCAAGGAAGAAGCCCCACAGGAAGCCCTTGTTCATCTCCTTGGGATAGCCCTTGCTCTTGACTATGGCGTCGCAGATGAAACCGAAAATGATACCGCCGACAACAGCGCCGATCAGGTAACCGATCACGGTAGCGCCGGTAACTGTCGAAGTGGTCGTAGTTGCAAAAATAGTGGACATAATGTTCCCTCCTATGTTTTTTTACATTATAACACATATTTATTCAAATGTAAAGTGGTAGAGGGAATTATTTTTTCAGGGAACTATCTGTTATTTTCCCTCCCCGAACAGGGCGGCGAGAGACTTGCCTATCAGCTCGCCCGAGTAGAGCGCCTGGTCAAGGGAGTTGCCGTGGCTGCCGACCTCGATCAGCAGGGAGCCTGTTGTCAGATCCTGATTGTAGTGGCGGTAGTCGAAGAGTATCGGCCGCGTGAGACCCTCAAAGCGGCTCTCAATCGCGGATTGCAGCTTGCAGGCAAAGCGGAAGTTCCAAAGGCACTGCGGCATTCCCATCGTGCCGTCGTCACAGCCTGAGATTATCATTATCTGCGCGGCATCACGGCCGCCGATCTCGGCTACGGGAGCCACACGGGTGCCGTCCTCGCGCTCGATGCCGTCGCGGTGTATGTCCAGCACGATCTTCACCGACGGGTAATGCGCCAGCAGCTGAGAGACCGTGGCGCGGCTCGAATCGTAGGCGTCGTTATAGCTCGGGTAGTCGTGTATCAGGGTGTCGTGTATGTAGGGGATACCTGCCTGCTCCAGCTGTTCGCAGATCCTGTCGCCCACCGCCACAACGTTTTTTTCGGGATCGGTGGTCTTGCTCGGGAACGAGGTGTCGCAGGTGGAGCTGTCGGAGGGCTCGAAGCTCTCGGTAGTGTGGGTGTGATAGATCAGCACAACGGGCTCGCCCTCCTTGAAGTCAAAGCCGAAGTCGGGCTCCTCGCTGCTGAGCGCTGCGAGAAAGCTGTTTTCAAGCTCTGTGCAGTTCCTGACCTGACCGCCGCCCGCAAGGTCGAAATACTGCTCACCCGAGCAGGGGCCGTAATGGGTCTTTTCGACGCTGCCGTCGGCAGCCATCGTCTCAGGGTAGGGGATAGCCGCCAGTGCCTGCGCCGAGGGCTTCTCGGTTGGTGTCTCACAGGCCGTTTCGGTTTTGGGCTGTTCTTCGGAGGTGCTGCTGCTTTCGGTCTCGGCGGTGCTCTCGGAGGTCGGCTCTGCTTCCGAAGAGTCGCCGCTTTGCTCGGGAGCGCTGTCTTCGGCGGGCTGCTCCTGTGTGCGGGAGGCGGAATAACCCGCACCTGCCTCGAACCTTGCCGCCGCGAGGGCGGCCTTGGTGAGACCCCTCACAGACCTTTCGCTGCCGGCAGCGGCGGCGGCAGCGCCTGTCCCGC
>CAMNBY010000102.1 GCA_946533615.1 uncultured Clostridia bacterium | reverse complement strand
TCGGCACTCTCGGCATCACGGAGAAGATGCTGAAGGACGAGGGCTACTCCTACAAAAAAGCCGCAAAGCTTGAAACAAAGGAGCGGCGGGAGCTTCTCGAAAAGCTAAACAAAAAGCACGACCTCGGCCTTGAGCCCTTGCTGAAACAGATGATCTAACAGTTACAAATTGTTACAAATTATTAATAATCATCATTATGTATTGACACATTTTTCAAAATGTGTTAAAATCAAGCCAAGCAGGCACAGCCTGCGCCAAAGGAAAACGATGAAAAAGAAAATTCGGAGGTAACATTATGAAAAAGATTATTGCGATGCTCGCAGCACTCACGATGAGCGCGGCCATGTTCACCGCCTGCGGCGATATCGACAGCTCGGGCGATACCAAGTCTTCGGCTGACAAGTCTGCTGCCGAGTCGGCAGAGGCTGCCGACGAGACCGAGTCCACCGCCGAGGCAGCAGAGTCTGCCGACGAGACCGAGTCCACTGACGATGCGGTAGGCGAGGACGACAACAAGGGCGGCGACGATAACGAAGGCAACAAATCGGAAGGCGAGCTCGGCCCTCTCGGTAAGGCTTATAATGACAAGGTAAGCGCAGGCAATGTACAGATGGAAGCCAAGATCGACATGATGGGCGATCAGCCTGTTATCATGGAGAAGAACGGCGACAATATCCACATGAAGATGAGCTTGTTCGGCATGAATCTGGATATCTATCAGGTAGACGGCAAGTGCTACAACCTTATCCCTGCTTCCGAGATGTATATAATTATCCCCGAAGAGCAGGCTGCGATGTATACCGAAAATGACTATGCCGACGGCATCGCCGATGGCAGCGTGTTTGTCGAGTCCTACGAGGAGGACGGCTTCACCGTCGAGAAGTACACCGTTAAGGAAGAGATGGTCGTTTCTCTTGCCGAGGGCGTTTCGATGGATATGGACGAAAGCGCTCAGGAGAGCACTGCGCTCTATTACTTCGATGCTGACGGCAACCTGAAAAAGATCGTTACTCAGGGCATGATGGATACTACCGTTGAATTCACAAAGCTTGCGTTCGAGGATGTTCCCGTTGAGATGCCCGACATCTCGGGCTGGGACGAGGCAACGCAGGATAACATGACTCCCGTTGACCAGGTAAGAATGTCCACAGGCATTATGGGCATCACCAAGGAAATGGTAGAGGCCGCAGGCTACACCTACGAGCAGATCGCAGAGATGGACGAGAACAAGCAGCAGGAGGTCATCGAAAAGATCGCTGCGGACAACGGTATCACCATTGGCGGCGGACTGTTCTGATCTGATATGACTATTGCACAGGGCAGTTATTCTGCCCTGTTTTCTTTTGAAAATGAATAAGAGAGAGAAATTGAGGCAAACTCTATAATAGGGAGTTTTTTTGGACTATAGGCACAAGGAAGGACAACGAATGAGAAGAACGATCCTGCTGGCGGCAGCGGCGGCGCTGCTGCTGACGGCTTGCTCAAAAAGCGAAGGCTCGGACGTGAGCAGTGCAAAGGAAACAGAAATGACAAAGGCCTCGACAGCTTCCGAAAGCGGCACATCAGCGGCGGAGCCCGCACAGACCGACTCGCTGCCCGAGGATAAGGACAGCAAAGCGCTTTATGACACCAAGCCCATAAGCGAGGCTTATCTCAGCGGCGACACCTCGAAGCTGGACAAATTCCAGCTGGAGATCTACGACGCTGCCGCCGCGGTCATAGATCAGGTGATAACCGACGGGATGACGGCGGTGGAGAAGGAGCTCGCCATTCACGACTGGATGGTCTCTAACTGCCACTATGACGAGCAGGAGCTCGATGCCATCGGCGAGATGCAGGAGAACTCGGACAACCCGCACGGGTTTCTGATAGATCACCGGGGGATCTGCTCGGGCTATGCGACCAGCTTTCAGCTGCTGATGGATATGGTCGGGATAGAGTGCCTTACGATAGATGCACAGGCAAATGATGATTTTGAGGGCGTCGGAGCTCACGCCTGGAACATGGTACACCTTGACGGCGACTGGTACTTCGTGGACGTTACCTGGGACGACCCCGTTCCCGATTCCGAAGGCGAGGCTATCCACCCCTATTTCAACTGCGACGAGAGCTATCTTCTGAAACACGAACACATATGGGACATCGACGCATATCCGAAAGGGACGGGTCAGAAGCTCAGCTATGCTAATCTGACGGCGGCAGACGTCGCGGAGCTTGACGACCTGCCGGAGCTTGTGGAGCAGAAGCTCCGCTCGGGCGCCGCCGATAACTATTATATCTTCAAGGACGCCGAAGAGCTGGGACTTCCCGGGGACGATAAGCTTGACGAGTTTATAAGAACAAGCCCCTTGGACAGCGACAGGAACGGCTGGCTGCGGCCGCTGGAACTTGCCTACAATGAGTGCGGCTTCAGGATATGGGCTTATCAGCTTGTAGAGGTTGAACGCGGCATCGCTGTGCTGCCCTATGTCACAGCAATGAACTGACAATCGGGAGAGAAAAATGAGATTCAGACCATGTATCGACATTCACCGAGGACAGGTGAAGCAGATAGTCGGCGGCACACTTTCGGACGAGAGCGGAGCTGTTGAGAATTTTGTATCGGAACAGGACGGCGGCTATTACGGCAGGCTCTACCGCAGCCGCGGGCTCACGGGAGGACATATCATCCTGCTTGACCCCGCAGGCAGCGAGAGCTATGAAGCCGATGTGCGGCAGGCATTTTCGGCGCTTTCGGAGTTCCCGCAGGGCTTGCAGCTTGGCGGAGGCATCAACGCCGACAACGCCGCAAGGTTTCTTGATGCGGGCGCCAGCCACGTCATCGTCACAAGCTTTGTTTTCAAAAACGGCGAGGTCAACGAGGCCGCCCTTGAAAGGCTTGTAAAGGCCGTAGGCCGCGAGCGGCTGGTGCTCGACCTCAGCTGCCGCAGGCGGGACGGGAAGTATTACATCGTGACCGACCGCTGGCAGAAGTTCACGGACGTTGTGCTTGACAGCAGGGCGCTGGAGCGTTTCTCAAGGAGCTGCGCCGAGCTGCTTATCCACGCGGTTGACGTTGAGGGCAAGGCCTCGGGCATCGAGGAACCCATCGCGGAGCTGCTTGCAGACAGCCCTGTGCCTGCCACCTATGCCGGCGGCATATCTTCCTTTGAGGATATCCGAAAGCTTCGGGAGCTTGGGCGCGGCAGGGTGGATTTCACTGTCGGCAGCGCTTTGGATATTTTCGGCGGCAGCATGAGCTTCGAGCGGGTCGCCGCAATACATATCGGAGAAGAATGATGAGCGAGAAGACCACCACACTGAAAAATGAATATGTCAGAGTTGACTGCGGCGGAAAGTGGCCCTGCCGCTCTCTCAGGGACGGCCGCTCCTACGGCGGCAATCAGAGCTGGTTCACCGACGAGAGCGACCGCTGGATAAAGCCGCTTGGCTGCGGCCTGATCTCCTGCGCGGACATAATTCTCTACAAGAGCGGCCGCACAGACCTGAAAATGGACGAGTACAAGGACTTTGTGCGAAGCCTTAACAGGGGGTTCCTCAGGGTCAGGCCGAGGCTTGGTGTAAACGGCTTTTTCATGGCGTGGGGAATAAGACGCCGCCTGAAAGCCCTGGGCGTTCCCTACAAGGCCAGGTGGTGCTTTTCAAAGAGAAAGCTCCTTGACCGGATCCGCGATATGCTGCAGCGGGATATGCCCGTGACGATCGCCGCGGGGCCTCAGCTCGGCAGAAAGAGCAAGCGCAGCGGCGTCGAGTTCCTTGCGCGGAACGCTCAGAACGCTATCACTAACCCCAGCTGGCGCAGCGGCCTTGTGAGAGATCACTATGTTACCGTTACGGGGCTGATCGAATCCGAGGAGCACACGCTTTTGCAGATCAGCTCGTGGGGCGAGAGGTACTATATCGACTGGGAGGACTACTTGCGGTATATGCGCCTCCCCCTCACATTTTTCAGCAACATCATGTACATCGGCTGATGAGGAGACGAAGGATGATATGGAGATAAAAAAGCTTGAAGCCGAGCTGACGGTCTGCAAGGCCGTGTCGCTCGGGGATATAGAACTGAACTGTGAGCCGCTGTTCATTGGAAAGACCGACGAGGAGCTCTCGGTGGTCTGTCCGACCGCCGTTGTCCCCGAAAGGACGACCGCCCGTGATGACGGCTGGCGCGGTTTCAGGATACAGGGGGTGCTTGACTTCTCCCTGACGGGGATACTCTCGCGCATCTCGGGGATACTGGCGGACGAAAAGATCGGTATCTTCGCGGTAAGTACATACAACACGGACTATGTTCTTGTGAAGCAGGAGAATTTCGAGCGGGCTCTCGGGGCTCTTGCCGCCGCAGGGTACGATATAGTCTGACGGCACTCAGGCGCTCCCGTTTTCGGGGGCGCTTTTTATAATTAAGGCAACACCGCACAACCACCGGCTAACGCCTTTGCACGCTATCTGCTTGCATATT
>CAMNBY010000101.1 GCA_946533615.1 uncultured Clostridia bacterium | reverse complement strand
CACCGGCGGGTTCGGCGTCCTCTTCGGGCTCGTCGGAGTCTACAGGGAGATACTCTTCCTCGGGCTCTTCATCATTCTCCGGGAGGTCTTCGGGGACTTCGGCCTCGGCTTCAATGGCGGTCTCCTCGTCGGGCTCCTCGAC
This sequence comes from uncultured Clostridia bacterium, assembly GCA_946533615.1. GTDB lineage: Bacteria > Bacillota > Clostridia > Oscillospirales > Ruminococcaceae > FB2012. The sequence goes on along the minus strand of CAMNBY010000101.1, from coordinate 3,933 downwards.
AACAGCCGGGATCTCGGTCTCCCGAACGGGCGCGGGAGCTTCGGGAACAGCATCCTCCTCGGGTGCCTGCCCGCCCTTGTTTTCGGGCGCATCGCCAAAGACCAGCTCGTCGTTGGTCGCGGGACGGAAGCGCTTTTTGGGGTCGGACATTGATAACGTCATTTCGCCGTTTTCGGCTGTATTAGACATTTTTTCCTTTTCATCCATTCTGAGTTCATTCCTCTCATCATTTGTCCGGATAAACTAATTTCTTCTCGGTCATTATAACATCAACAGGGACATCAGATCCGTCCCTGAAAACATCGTCAAGCAAAAAGCCTTCATAGCACAGCCCGAGCTTTATCCCGGGGAAAGTGCAGAAAAACTTATCATAGTAGCCCCTGCCGTAGCCGATGCGGTAGCCCTGACGGTCAAAGGCCAGGGCAGGCGTAACGCAGAGGCTCTGATCTGTAAAACTTCCGGCCTCACAGGTCATATCGGGTTCAAGCAGCCCAAAGCTGCCCTTTTTCAGGTCGCTAAGAGAGCGCACACGGCGAAAGACCATATCGTTGCCGCCCGGGACACAGCGCGGACAGTAGACCTCGCGCCCTGTATCGAGCGCATAGGAAAGCAGCCTTCTTGTGCTGAGCTCCTGCTCGTTGGAGACATAGATCAGCAGCTTGTCCGCAAGTGTGTAGGCAGGAAGCTTCTCGATCTTTCGGAATATTGCCTCTGCGGCCTCTTCCCTGAAAGCCCCGGAGAGCTTGCTGCGCCTGTCGAGCAGGCTCTTTCTAAGCTCCTGCTTATTGCTCACCTGCACTGTATCTGCGCCTCGAGCTTATCGGCGAGAGCCTTGCCGCTGAGCGCTTCCACAAGCTTCAGGCCGAAGGCAACTGCGGCGCCTGCGCCCTTTGCGGTCACATAATCGCCGTCTCTTACAACGATATCTTTCTGAACATCAGCGCCCTCAAGGAAGCTCTCGAAGCCCGGGAAGCAGACAGCCTTGCGGCCGCTAAGCAGACCCTTGGCGCCGATGATCTTGGGAGCGGCACAGATAGCGCCGATGAACCTTCCGTTCTCAGCGCAGAAGTCGATAGCCCTCTGCACATCTGCGGAGGCCTCGAGGTTATTCGTACCGGGCATACCGCCGGGGAGCACGATCATTTTGAGCGCATCGTCAAGCCTTATCTCGTCGGCGGTGATATCGGCGGTAACGGTGACGCCGTGAGAGCTTGTGACGGTCTTTCCGGTAACGCCAACGGTCTTCAGCTCCTCGCCTGCGCGTCTGAGCATATCTATCGGGGCGACAGCCTCGGTCTCCTCAAAGCCGTTTGCAAGAAAAACGTAGATCATGTTATCAGTCCTTTCAGATACCGAGAAGCGAAGTGAGCTTTTCGGTTATTAGGTCGCGGTCGAGCGGTTCGCTGCCGCTGCTGCACGGCAGTATCTGCCAGCCGAGCCTTTCGGCAGAGAAAAGCGCCGCTTCCCTGCACTTCATCAGGAACGAGACATTAGCCTCGTGGATATCTTTTTTATGTTCGTCGCCGCTGTATCTGCCTGTCATCAGTCTCTGCGAGATCTCGACGGGCATATCAAGAAAGACGACCTTATCGGGTCTTGGGAGCCCGAGCTTAACATATTCGTAATCGCAGAGCCAGTCGATATAGCCGCCCCAGTCGCGTTTATCAAGCTTTACCATCTGGTAGATGCAGTTGGAGGTGACATATCTTGCGGCAAGAATGAGCCTGCCCTCGGCGTAGTCGTGCTCCCAGAATTTTTTGTAGCTGGCGTAGCGGTCAACGGCGTAAAAGCTGGACGCTGCATAGGCGTTCACGTCATTGGCGTTCTTTGAGAACTCGCCCGAGAGATACATCTTTACCAGCGCCGAAGAGGGCTGGTCGTAATCGGGGAAGGTGATCGCCTTGTGGGGAATATTTTTTTCGGTCAGCAGGCTGTCAAGGCGCTCGAACTGGGTGCTCTTTCCGCTGCCGTCAAGCCCTTCAAGGACTATGAGCTTACCGTTCATTTTTAAGCTCCTTGTACTTTTCTATGACATTCGGCATTTTTCCGCAGGACATTTTTCCTTCGGGGCAGCGGCCTGTCATAACGCAGGAGGGGCCTGCGTTCTTGAAAATATTGGGCGCGACCTCATAGCAAAGCCTGAGCATCTCGTCTGCGACAGCGCGGATCTCCCACTGGGCTCTGTTGCAGCAGCGGTGGCGGAAGAAATTGAAGAGGCTGCGAACATTCATAGTGACCACTATCTTTGTCTCGCAGGCATTGGGGAGCAGGAAACGCGCGTCCTCGTTGGCAAGCTTGCGGGCTTTGGAGGCGGCTGTCTTTTCGTCCATGCCGTCGGCGATAAAAGCAGCCTTGTGCTTCTCGGTGAGCATATCCGCCAGCTTTTCATAGCCCTCGACTATCTGCTGCATCTGCTCGTCATAGAGCTTCTTAGCCTCGGGGAGGTCGGCAATAGCGGGAGGCGTTATGAACTCGAAGCCGTTCTCGTTGACATAGCGCTGGCTTTTCTGGGAATAGGAAGCTATCCTGTGACGGACGAGCTGGTGGGTACAGGCACGGGAAATGCCCTCGATGCCGAAGGTGAAGGAAACGTGCTCCATCACGCTCTCGTGGCCGATAGCAGCCAGCATATCCACAAAGGAAGCGATCTTCTCTTCGGTCAGGCCGTCGCGGAGGGATGTGATGTCGCTGGAGGAATAGCAGAGCTTTGCCGCCGTTGCGACCGTCCTTTCGGGGTCGGGAGTGTGAGAGATAAGTATTACCTTCATTTGGAAACGCCTCCTGTATGTATCGTTATCTTATCTATTATACCAAAAAAATATTATAAAGTCAATATGCGAAAAGGGCTGACGAAAAAGTCTGTTCAGCCGTCGGCGTGAGCCTGGTCTATAAGCTCCTGAGCGCTGCGGAGGGTCAGGTCTGTGATGTTCTCACCGCCGATGATGCGGGCGATCTCGTAGCGCTTCTCCTCGTCGGCAAGGGTCTTGACGGTAGTGACCGTGCGGTCGCCTACGATGTTCTTTTCGATCAGCAGGTGATTGTCAGCCATGACTGCGATCTGCGCCAGATGAGTGACACACAGCACCTGCCGCAGCCGGGAGATGCTTCTAAGCTTCATGCCGATCTTCTGGGCGGCGCGGCCGCTGACGCCCGTGTCGATCTCGTCAAAGATCAGGGTGCCGATAGAGTCCTTATCGGCGATGACGTTTTTGAGCGCGAGCATTATCCGCGAAAGCTCGCCGCCCGAGGCGATCTTCGCGATCGGTCGGGGCTCCTCGCCGAGGTTTGCGGAGATCAGGAACTCGACGCTGTCCATACCGTTTATTGTGAGCTTGCCGCTTTTTATCTCGACAACAAGCTTGACCTTCGGCATGTTCAGGAATTCAAGCTCTTCGGTGACCTGCTTGACGAACCTGTCGGCGGCTGCTCTGCGGTGGTCGGAGAGGGTCTTGGCCTTCTTCGAGACGATGGTCAGCAGCTCGGCCTTTCGCTTGTTCAGCTCCTCGAGGTCTCTGTCGGCGGAATCGAAGGTATCGAGCTCCTTGCGGGCGTTTTCAAGTGTATCGAGCACGTCCGTGAGCTCGGGGCCGTATTTCTTCATTATCTTTCTGAGGTCGTCGTAGCGCTGGTTGAGGTAATCGAAGCGCTTGGGATCGACGTTGAGCCTTACAAGGCGCGAGGACAGCTCCCCTGCAATATCCGAAAGCTCGATCCTTGCATTTGTGAGCCTGTCGCTGAGCTCCGAGAGCTCGGGCATTATATCGGAGAAGCTGCTCACCCTGTTTTCGGCCTCGGTGACGAACTCGACGGCGCCTTCGGTGTCGTCGGTGCCGTTAAGCAGCTGCTCGGAGAGGTAGAGCGCCTCGGAGATCTCGACGGCGTTCTTGGCGATGTCAAGCTCCTCCTTGATGGAGACGTCCTCGTCGGGGGTGA
>CAMNBY010000100.1 GCA_946533615.1 uncultured Clostridia bacterium | reverse complement strand
AACTTGCCGCCGATGAAGCCTATCAGGCCGCTGACAGCAAAGGCCAGAAGAATGTTAAGATAGATCAGCGGTATCACGGAATTGATGACCAGATACAGCCACGATGCAGCAGCTCCTACAGCCACCATAGCCACAAACATCAGCGCCGCCCCGGGCACCGAGAATTTGTTCGAGGGCTTGTAGAATTCGGGATTGTTCATATTCAGTCCTCCTAAAAGTATTGGCTGATAATTCAGCTAATGTATTAATTGTATCACAGAATATACATATTTTCAAGTACCGCGGGAACATTTTTTTATATATGTGAAAATAAAAATACCCCTCAGGCACTTGCAAAACAGTAATAAATGTGGTATAATATACTATATACGGCTATGCTGTAATTAGCCGCACACGATAATCAAAACCGGAAGGAGAGTGCCTTGCATGATAAAGATCAATAATCATATAGGAACTATCGGAGTTTCGGCAAGATATCTTCGGTCGCTGATCTCTCAGACCGCTGAGAGCTGCTTCGGAGTTGCGGGAATGAACCCCTACGGCGCTATTCAGAGCATGAGCAGCATCGTAAAGAAGGATCGCGCCGAGAATAAGGGTGTTATAATCAGGCAGAACGACAACAAGCTTGTGATCGACCTGCACATAACCGTAACCTACGGAATGAATATAAATGCCATCTCTGAGAGCATAGTGCATAAGGTCAGCTATGTGCTTACCGAACGCGCAGGCATCGAGCTGGATTCTGTCAATGTTTTTGTTGACGGAATGGTCAATTAAGGTTTAGGAGGAAGTTTCCAGTGATAAGTGGCAGTTTACTTCGTGACGCGATCATAAGCGCCGCAAATACAATAGCAGCAAAGAAAAAATCAGTTGACGAGCTCAACGTTTTCCCCGTTCCCGACGGCGACACAGGCACAAATATGTCCATGACCATCGGCAACAGCGTTGCAGAGCTCAAGAACCTTCCCGACGACGTTGAGGCAGGCGTGGTAGCAAAGACCGCAGCCTCCTGCCTGTTAAGAGGCGCAAGAGGAAATTCGGGCGTTATCCTCTCGATCATCTTCCGCGGCTTCTCAAAGGCGCTCAAGGGCGAGAAGGAGCTCACACCCGATAATATGATCGCCGCACTCGAGGCAGGTGTCGAGGGTGCATATAAGTCGGTCATGAAGCCCACCGAGGGCACTATCCTTACTGTTGCAAGAGAGGCCTCTGAAAAAGCAAGAGAGGTCGCAAAGACCACCAACGACCCCGTTGTTATCTGGAACGAGGTCTGCGACCAGGCAGCCAAGACCCTCGAGGGTACTCCCAAGCTGCTGCCCGCACTTGCAAAGGCAGGAGTAGTTGACGCAGGCGGCAAGGGCCTTGTGGTCATCTGGACCGCTATGAAGGACGTGTTCAACGGCGGCGCAGTCGTTCAGCCTGCCGCTACCGAGCTTGTAAAGACCCCCGTTACCATCGAGACCTTCTCGGACGTGGTAGGTAACTTCGATCAGGAGATAACCTTTACATACTGCACCGAAATGATAATCACCAAGAACAAGGACTGCGAGGACGCCTCAAAGCTCCGCGCTTACCTCGAGACCATCGGCGACTGCGTAGTTGTCGTTGACGATGATGATATAATCAAGTTCCACGTTCATACCAACGACCCCGGACTTGCAATGCAGAAGGCTCTTACCTTCGGCTACATCAACCTGCCGAAGATCGAGAACATGAAGATGCAGCACAAGGCAAGACAGAAGGAGGCCGAGCAGAAGTTCGTTCCCGCTAAGCCCGAGAAGCCCTTCGGCTTCGTGGCTGTTGCAGCAGGCGCAGGCGTCGAGACAATGTTCAGGGACATCGGCGTTGACTGCATCGTCAAGGGCGGCCAGACCATGAATCCCTCTACCGAGGATATTCTCGCCGCTATCATGTCCTGCCCCGCAGAGACAGTCTTCGTCCTGCCGAACAACAAGAACATCATCATGGCTGCCGAGCAGGCAGTAAAGCTTGCAGACAGAAAGGTCTGCGTGCTCCAGACAACATCTATTCCCCAGGGAATGAGCGCGATGCTTGCCTTTGATCCCGACGCCGACTTTAACACCAACCGCAAGGAAATGACCGCCGCCCTCGAGAATGTATCTACCGGTATGGTCACCTTCGCCGCAAGGGATTCCGATTACGACGGCCACGCCATCAAGCAGGGCGAGATCCTCTGCCTTGATAACGGCAAGGTAAGCTTCGTTGACAAGGACATCATCAAGGGCGCCTACAAGCTGACCAAGAAGCTTGTCAAGGGCGACAGCTCCTACATTACCGTCCTCTACGGCGCAGATGTCACCGACGAGGACGCCGAGAAGCTCTCCCAGATGATAACGAACAAGTATCCCAACCTTGATGTGAACCTTATAAACGGCGGCCAGCCTGTTTACTACTACATCATCTCGGTGGAATAAGAAATAAGCTTAAACACAAAAGCTCTTCCGTAACGGAAGAGCTTTTTTTATGCCGTTTTAATTGTTGCTCACGCATTTATCTTCAGATACTTTCTCTCGAACTCGGGAACGGAGATCGCCTTGTCGAAGAGCCAGCCCTGCGCAAGCTTGTGGCCTGAGCTTGCAAGTATCTGTGCCTGCGCCTCGGTCTCTACTCCTTCAAAGATTATCGACTTGTTGGTCAGGTTTATCAGGGTACACATCTGGTTGACGTAGTCACGAGCCTGGTGGCTGGTAACTATGTTGTCGATGAAGATCTTGTCTACCTTCACTATGTCGATCGGAGCATTCAGCAGAACGCTCAGCGAGGAGTAGCCCATGCCAAAATCGTCAATGTCGATCTTGAAGCCTCGGTCACGCAGCCTCT